>CALKVR010000803.1 GCA_938004815.1 uncultured Polyangiaceae bacterium
GCGTCGCGCGCGGCGACGGCATGTGCCTGTTCACGCTCTCGCGCCGCCCGCTCACGTTCCGCCCGGGCGAGGGCCTCAGCCGGCTCGACGCCGAGCAACTGCTGGGGCCCGACTCGCCGCCCGAGTCCGATCCCCTCCCCGTCGGGCTCTCCACGCGCGACCTCGTGGCATCGTGCGTGGCGAGCGATCGCGGCATGATCCGGATCTCCGAGGTGCGGTTCGCGCTCTTGCCGGCTTCGTATCGGTCGCAGCTCACCTTCGACACCCTCCACCTGATGGAGAAGCGAACGGCCGGCCCGGGCCAGGCGCCCGGGGCGCGCCTCGCGCCCATCTTCATGGAGCTGACGCGCGAGGCCACCCGCGCGGGGATGTTCCACCTCGTGGCGAACCTCTACGAGAGCGCCCCGCTGCGCGACACGTTCGGCCCCCCGCCTGCCGACCCGCACGAGCTCATCGAGCAGCTCGCGGCGGTGGCGAGCGCGCTGGGTTGGGGCTCGCTCTCGGTGGTCGAGCTGACGCCCGGTGAGCGGCTGGTTCTGAGCGCTCCGCTCACCCCCGAGGCCGTCTACTACGCGGCGCGGCACGGCGGCACGCCGCAGTCTCGGTTGCCCGGGCTCCAGGGCCTGGCCGAGGCGCTGGCGCTGCTCGTCAGCTTCGTGAAGTTCACGGGCGACGGCCTGCCGACCGACGCGTACGCGAAGCTCGCGCGAACGGGGCCGACGGTCCGAACGCAAGAGACCCGCAGCATCCTCAGCGGGGACCGCGAGTGCGAGGTCGCCGTCGAGCTGACACCCAGGTAGCGCCCCGCGCGTAGAGACGACTCATGGTGGAGATCACCCTCAACGGTCCCGGCAAGAACGCGCTCTCCACCGATCTCATGACGCGGACGTTATCCGCGTTGCGCTCGGCGGGGTCGGCGCCCGTCCTCCTCGTCGGCGAGGGCGACGCCTTTTCGGCCGGCCTCGATCTCAAGGAGCTGGGCGGCCTCGACCCCGCGGGAATCGAACGATTTCTCGGTATTCTCGACGATCTCGTCGTCGCGCTGTTCGAGTACCCCGGCCCGACGGTGGCGGCGATCAACGGGCACGCCATCGCGGGCGGCTGCGTGCTCGCCCTCTGCTGCGACCACCGGGTCGCCACGACCAACGCGAGGGCCCGCATCGGGCTGAACGAGGTCGCTATCGGCCTCCGGTTTCCACCCCGCGTCCTCGCGCTCGCCCGCGCCCGCTTGGGGCCCCTGAACGAGCGTCGCGTCCTGCTCGAGGGCGGGCTGTATGCACCGACAGAGGCGCTCGCGTTGGGGCTGTGCGACGAGCTCGCCGACGATCCTGCCGCGGCGGCGCGAGCGCGGCTCGGCAAGCTCGCCGCGCACGACCCCGGCGCCTACGCCGACGCCAAGGCGGCGCTGACCCGAGGTGCACTGGATTTGGACCCGAGCGACGCGCGCCGCTATCGTGATGAGGTCTTGCCACGCTGGACCGGTAACGACCTGCGCCGAATCATCGCGGCTGTCCTAGGGGGGCGCTGACCGTGCCGCATTTCCTCTACGGCGACTCGAGCCCCTTCCCGTTCGAGTTCAATTTCCTCGCCTCGATCGAGGCCTTCATGACGTCGGCGACGCGGGTCGTCTTGCTCGAGTCCGAGACCAAGGCCCAGGCCCACGAAGCGGCGGCCAACGAGCGCGAGCGAGCCGAGAAGCTGACGAGCATGAAAGGCCTGCACCAGCGGCTCATGCTCGCGCTGGAGCGGGCCACCAACGACAGCACCTACAACTCGGCGCGCGAGTACACCAACGAGATGCAAGAGGCGGCGAAGCGCATCGTCGACCGTCACCACCGCACCGCGCGCGAAGCAGGCGAGTCCGAGCAAGCTCAGCTCGCGGCCGACCGCGAGCGCCGCGCGGTCGAAGCGCGAGCCCACCTCGAGCAGTTCTTTCTCCACGCCAAGATGCCGGTCACCGACTGGCAGGTGACGCTCGACCTCCACGTCGAGGGCAAGGACGGTCGCAACGTGATGACGGCGCTGCTCGCTCACCCGCAGCGCGTCACGAGCACGGTGCAGCTCGAGCCGGTCGGCGAGTGGGCGCACCCGCGGCGCGTCTCCGAGCTCGCCACCGACATGGATCTCCTGGTCGGCGTAAAAAAGAGCTTCTTCGGTGGCAAGGTCTCCGCCGAGACAGTGAAGCTCGACGAGTGGTACGTCGGCGCGTTCGAGCTGCGTGACGATCTGGCTCGCATCTCGCTCCGCAAGAAGCCGAACGAGAAAGACGCGCTCGTGTTCCACCTGCGCCGCGCCGAAAACGGCATGCTCTCGGGCCACGTCGATCACCCCGGCGATCCCAACGCCGCCCAGCTCCCCTCGGCGGTGGCCGACAGCGACCTCCCCAAGCTCGACGC
Organism: uncultured Polyangiaceae bacterium; assembly: GCA_938004815.1. Classification (GTDB taxonomy): domain Bacteria; phylum Myxococcota_A; class Polyangia; order Polyangiales; family Polyangiaceae; genus Xiheicaenibacterium. The sequence goes on from CALKVR010000803.1 coordinate 2,397, forward strand.
GTTCTGGCGTCAGATGAAGGCAGCGGCCGCGCCGCTCCTCGATCACCGGACACGCCTGCTCGGCCTGACGCTCGACGACGCCGACGTCTTCGCGGGCGCGCTCGCGTTGCCGCTGACGATCCGGCTCGTCGACACGTTCGCCCCCATCGTCCGCGCCATCGCCGAGCGGAGCCCGAACAACCACGAGCTCTCGCTCAAGATGGAGCACGACGGCGGCCGGCGTGAAGAGGTCTACCTGCGCCGCGACGAGCTCCTGAACAAGCTCCAACCACTCTCTGCCGACGGGCGCGCCGTGTTCGGTCCCCGCCGCAGATGCCCGAAGGCGAGTCGGCCTGATCGGCCCGAGACGCCTCAGCCCTCGGGCTCGGGCGCCAGCATCTCCCGGTACTTCGCGGCGTCCTCGGGCGGCAGCCGGTCGAGGAGCGCGCGCAGCGTGTAGTTGCCGCGAATCTTGCCGCCCTCTTCGTACATGAAGTCGTCGATCGCGTACTTCTCGACCCGCACGGTGTCACCTGGGCGGCGGGTCTTCACGCGGGTGAGATCGTTGTCGATGGTGCCGACGAAGTCCCCGCCCTCGTAGCGCACGTCGGCGAGCCACACGCGCTCGACGTGTATACCGTCGGTGATGGGGGCCTTCACGCTGAGCTCGGTGAGAGGCGACGCCGCGTGCCGCGCGATCACGGCGTCGATCTCGGAGCGAGCACGCGCGCGCGCTGCCAAGAGGGCCGGGTCATCGGCCCGCACGTCGAGCACGGGGTCTTCATAGCGCTCGGCCGCAGCAGCGCGCGCGCCGGCCGAGGACGCCGCCGGTGCCGGGGCGGGCCCATCGCGGCAAGCCGAGCCCCAGGTGACCAGGAACGCGACCGCTACGAGGGAGCGCGTACACACGGCGTCAGCTCAGCTCGGTGCCCCGCTTGGAGACGGCGACGCGATCGCGCCCCTCGCGCTTGGCGTCGTAGAGCGCGGCGTCGGCCGCCTCGACGAGCTCTTCGGCGGACTCGATCTCGGCGTCCTCGGTCGACGCGATCCCTACCGACAACGAGACGCGCTCGCTCTCGGGGCCCCACTCGGCGCGCGTGGCGAGGAGCTTGAGGCGAATGCGATCCATCACCAGCACCGCCTTTTCGCGGGGCGTATGCGGCAGGAGCACGGCGAACTCGTCACCGCCGTACCGCGCACACAAGTCGACCTCTCGAACGCTCGAGAGCACCAGCGCGGCGACCCTCCGGAGAGCGTCGTCGCCGGCGCCGTGACCGTGGGTGTCATTGACCGCCTTGAAGTGATCGACGTCGACCATCGCGCACGAGAGGGGGTGGCCGTACCGCTTTGCCGTCGCCCACTCACGCTTCAGCACGTCGGTGAACCGCCGGCGGTTCGAGAGCCCCGTGACGGCGTCGGTCATCGCGACCTGCTCGGCGCGCGTGAGCATGCCCTCGAGCTCGGTGTTGCGCTTGCGGAGCTCGAACTTCACCGAGCGCGAACGGAGCGCGGCGTACATCCGCGCCTCCAGCTCATCGCCGTCGTACGGTTTGGGCAGGTAGTCATCGGCCCCGACGTGGAGCCCCTCGATGCGCTCCTTTACGTCGTTCTTCACCGTGAGCATGATGATGACGCTGTCGCGCGTCGCCTCTGTCAGCCGGAGCCAGCGGCAGACGCTGTAGCCGTCCATGTCCTCGAGCACGACGTCGAGGATGACGACGTCCGGACAAGACTCTTTGATCGCCTTCAGCGCTTGGATGCCGCTCCCGACCGCCGCGACGTCGTAACCGCGCGACTCGAGGAGCGCGACGAGGTTGTTGCGCTGCTCGCGAGAGTCTTCGACGACGAGGACCTTGGCCTTCAACGGGGCCAGCGTACCGTCACTTCTAGCCGTCCGCCACGACGCGCGCGCGCCCGGCCCGCTTGGCCTCGTAGAGCCGGCGGTCCGCGGCGCGGAGCAGCGCCTCGATCGAGTCGCCGTCGCCGGGGGCCGACGCCACCCCGGCGCTGAAAGTGACGTAAAAAGGTGACGATTGCCCGACCACGAAGGGGATCCCCGACAGCTGTTTCAGGACGGCCTGGACGGCTTCGCGGACGCTCGACGCCGATTCGCCGGGGAACGCCAGGATGAACTCCTCGCCGCCCCAGCGCCCGCGCAGATCCTGGGCGCGGAAGCTGCCCGCCATCAAGCGGCCGAGCGCGGCGAGGACGTGGTCACCCGTGAGGTGCCCGTACCGATCGTTGATCGCCTTGAAATGGTCGACATCGCACAGCGCGACCGCCATGGGCCGCGCGTGGCGCGCGCACTCGGCGTACGACCGCGTGAGGCCCTCGATGAACCCGCGCCGGCGCAAGAGCCCGGTGAGGGCGTCGTTGTCGAGCCGCTCGCGCATCCGGCGGGCGCGGTCGGCGCGCGCGGCCGCTCGCGCCGCGACCTCGTCCACATCCACGTCTAGGGGGGCGAAGTCGTCTGCACCCGCCCGCAAGAAGTCGACGCGCTCGGAGGCGGGGGCGCCCGTGACGACGATCGCGACGTCTTGCCACTCGGCGCTCGTGCGGATGGCGCGGCAAACGTCGAGGGCGGCCCCGGTGCGCTCGCCGGCCGCGATGACCACCACGTCGGGCGCGCAGGTGCCCAGCGAGTCGAAGCAGGCCGCCAAGGGAGCCCCGATCGCGTTCATGCGCCGACGCTCGACCGCGCGCAGGAGAGCGACGAACGCATCATCGTCGTCACCGAGGACGAGCGCCTGGCGCGTGCCCGCGCTGCTCATCATCTGCCGCAGCGCGAGCGCGAGCGTTTCGGCGTCGACGGGCCGTGAGAGAAAGAGCGTCGCGCCGGCGTGCGCGGCCGCGACCCTCTCTTCGAGCGACCCCTGGTTGGCCACGAACGAGCACGGCAGCCCCGCGCCGAGCAGACCACGGAGGCCGTTCGCGACGTCGAGCCCGGCGGCATCGAGCTCGCAGAGGACGCCGTCGGGCGGTCGTAAGAACGCGCTCGAGAGGGCGTGCTCTGCGTCTCGCGCGAAGATGACCTCGAACAGGTACATCCGTGCGATCCGTTCGATCGCGGCGCGCAGCTCGGCGTCGCCCGTGACACAGAGGAGCGTGGCGCCCTCGACCGCGAGCGGCCCCGTCGCCCGCGAAGCGACGGCCGGGTGCGGTGTGCCGGGGGGCGCGAGCGTGGCGAGGCCCCACAGGGCGCGCTCGCCGGAGTCGATGGCTGGCCGGCTCGATGGCCGCGGCACGCGCTGAATCCGCGCTCCAGAGTTGGGTGGCATGTCCGACCCGCCAGCGTTGCAGGTGGCGGACCAACAAAAGAGAAACGGCGCACCGTGTGGGTGCGCCGTTCATCGGGGGGAGCCGCTCGCGCGGCCCGAACGGGCTACTGGGTCTTGGCGCGGGCGCGATCGAGGTTGCGCTCGACGGTCGAGGGCGCCTTGCTCTTGACCACCGTCTCGACGCGCTCGCGAACCTTGCTGCTCTTCGCGGGCGTGTTGCTGACGTTGGCGCGGGTGGAGCCCGTGGCGAACGGCTCGCTGCCGCCGTACGAGTCGGTGCCCTCGGACGCCTGCGACGTGCGGTAGGCGCCGTGCATCGGGTTGATCATCCGGAGCATGGCGCGGATCTCGGCCGGCGTGTTGACGGCGCCCGTGGCGCTCATGTTCCGCTGCTGGCCGTTCTGCGTCTGCGTCTTGGTCATCGACTCGCCACCGTACGAGTCGGTGCCCTCGGCGGCCTGCGAGGTGCGGTAGGCGCCGTACATCGGGTTGATCCGCGAGAGCATCTGCTTGATCTCGCGCGGCGTGTTCACCGAGCCGGTCGCGCTCAGGTTGCGGCCCGACGCGGTGACGGGCGCCGCCTTGGTCATGCTGCGCGTCGCCTGATCGCCGTAGACGTCGCCGTGCGGGCGCGACTTGACGTAGCGGCGGTCGAGCGCCTTGCTGGCCGTCTTGGTGGTCGAGGACTTCGACTCACGGACCGCCTTCGTCTTCGCCTCGCGCATCTTCTCGAGCACCTGCTGCTTGATCTCTTGACCGCGCGAATACCGCTTGCTCTCGCTCGAGTTGTCGTCGTTGCGGTCTGCGAGGGCAGCACCGGTCACGAAGATCGAGGCGAGCAGCGCGCTGAGAAACAGTCCCTTACGCATGAGGAGTCTCCTTCTGAAGAGGGCCGAGACGTCGGTGAGTCGCTTCAATGCAACAGTTATGCTCAGGGATAACTGTTGAGAATCTTTGAGTTGCCTTTCGATGCGGAGCCGAGAGTCAGAACCCTAACGGCACGGGTTGGCACCATCGGCTAACGCCGAGGCTGTCAGCGCGATGAGCATAACCGCATCTGATGCCCCCGATCGACAGGTTTTATCGCAGAAAACCTGCGATCCGGTACTGCGCGAACGTCCGGTGTCTGCGACGATGACCGCCTACGGTCGAGGCACGTCGGGTGGTCCGCCAGATTCTTCACGTCGACATGGACGCGTTCTACGCGGCCATCGAGGAGCGAGACCGGCCGGAGCTGCGGGGCAAGGCGGTGCTGGTGGGCGGGACGTCGGCCCGTGCGGTGGTGTGCACCGCCTCTTACGAGGCCCGCAAGTTCGGGGCGCGCTCGGCGATGCCGATGGGTGCAGCGCTCCGGCTCTGCCCACACGCCATCGTGGTGCCACCCCGCATGTCCGCGTACGCCGAGGTCTCCGAGCACGTCATGGGGATCTTGCGGCGGTACTCGCCTCTGGTCGAGCCGCTCAGCCTGGATGAAGCGTTCGTCGACGTGACCGCGAGCCGCGCGCTGTTCGGCGAAGCGACCGCGGTGGCCGCGCGAATCCGCAGAGAGATCGCTACGGAGCTCGCGCTGACTGCTTCGGCGGGGGTGGCCACGAGCAAGTTCGTCGCCAAGGTGGCGAGCGACCTTGAGAAGCCGAACGCCCTCGTCGAGGTACCGGCCGGGACCGAGGCCGCGTTTCTGGCGCCGCTCCCCGTCGAGCGCATGTGGGGGGTCGGGCCCAAGGCGGCCGCCGAGCTGCGGCGGGCGGGCTTCCGCTCGATCGGAGATCTCGCTCGGGCCGAGCCCGGGCGGCTCGATCACCTCCTCGGCTCCTGGGGCGACACCGTGCGCGAGCTCGCGTGCGGGTTCGATCCCCGTCCGGTCAGCCCCCATCGCGCGGCGGTGAGCATCGGCGCAGAAGAGACGTTCGACGTCGATCTGCGCACACGAGACCAGGTCGCGCGCGCGCTGCTCGCGCAAGCGGCGCGCGTGGCGCGCCGGCTGACCGCCCAAGGCCTCTCGTGCCGGGTGGTCGTGCTCAAGCTCAAGCGCTCCGACTTCAAGCTCGTGACGCGTCACGCCTCGCTCCGCGAGCCCGTGAGCGACACCCAGTCGCTCTACCGCGCGGCCTGTTCCCTCCTCGATCGCGTCGACATGCGCGGCGCGAGCTTTCGCCTCGCGGGGGTCGCGGCCAAAGAGCTCGTCCGCGAGGGCGAGGCGCAGCGCGGGCTGTTTCCGGACGAGAGCGCAGCGCGACGCGCCCGCCTCGAGCGCACGCTGCTCGGCGTCCGCTCGAAGTTCGGTGACGGCGCCGTGATCGCGGCAGAGCTGGGCGGGCGCCGAAAGCAGGTATGATGCGCCCGTGGCTCGAAGCTTCCTCCGCGTGGCCGACCTCTCGTCGACCGAGCTCGACACCCTGATCGAAAGCGCGCTCGCGTACAAACGCGACCCATCGCGCTCGCCCGATCGCTTGCGCGGCCGGTCCGTGACGCTCTACTTCAACAAGCCGTCGACGCGGACGCGCATCTCCTTCGAGACTGCGGTGTTCCGGCTGGGCGGGCTCCCGGTGACGGTCGGGCCGAACGATCTCCAGATGGGCCGGGGCGAGACGGTCGAAGACACCGCCCGCGTCATCAGCCGCTACTCGGCCGCGTTCGTGACCCGGACGTTCGCCGACGAAGAGGTCGCTCGCTTCGCCCGGGCCGCGAGCATCCCCGTCATCAACGCGCTCACCGACGGCCATCACCCCTGCCAGGCGCTGGCCGACCTGATGACGGTGCGCGAGCGCCTGGGCAAGCTGCGCGGGCTCACCCTCGCCTACGTCGGCGCCGGCAACAACGTGGTGCACAGCCTGCTCGAAGCCTGCGCGCTCGCGGGCGTGAACATGCGCGTGGGCGCGCCCACCCGTTATCCGGCCGACCCCGAGATCGTCACGAACGCGCGCGCCATCGCGAAGACCACGGGCGCGCAGATCGACGTGACCGAGGACCCTCGGGCGGCCGTCGATGGAGCAGACGTCATCTACACCGATACCTGGCTCTCGATGGGCGACCCGGAGGACGAGCGACGGCAGCGCGTGGAGGTGCTCTCGCCGTACCGCGTCGACGCTGCGCTCATGGCGCGAGCGAAGCCGTCTGCCGTCTTTTTGCACTGCCTGCCGGCGCACCGCGGAGAAGAGGTAACCGACGAGGTCGCGGACAGCCCGCAGTCCGCCATCTTCGATCAGGCGGAGAACAAGCTGCACACGTCGATGGCCGTCCTCGACGCGCTGGTCAGCGGGTCGCTCTGATGGACGGCCGCTCTGATCGACGGCCTCAGTACCGGGGCACGCTCGAGTCGACCTCGCGGCTCCACGCGTCGATCCCGCCCGTCAGGTTGTAGACGCGCTTGAAGCCCTTGGCCAGGTAGGCCTCGGCCGCGGCGCGGCTGCGGACACCGTGGTGGCACTGAAAGACGACGAGGGCGTCTTTGCCGAGCGACGCGAGCTTCTTTTCGCCCTCGCCCTCGAACGGGATGGCGCCGTCGATCTTGGCGATCTCGCGCTCCTTGTCGGTGCGCACGTCGAAGACGTGGACCGCCTCGGCCCCCGTCAACATCGTGGCGAGCTCGCGGGGCGAGAGGGCGCGGACGGCGGGGGGCGCGTTGGGGTTTTCGATCTTGAAGCCCGCCCCCTGCGGCCCGTCGACGTAGTCGATGCGCACGCCGTCGGCGCGCTTGGCCGACGCTTGGTCGACGAGCACGGTCACCCCATTGGCGACGACCTCGAAGTCGCCCGCCTTCTTCGGGGCAAAGTAGAGATCGACCTGAAAGCTGCCGTCGATCTCGAGGCGCAACCGATCCTCGCCCGGCTCTTCGGCCGCCTTGAACGCGCGCGCGGCGCCGTCGGTGATGGTGATCGACGGCGCCTTGGCGGGCTCGACCTGGACCCCGAGGAGCTTCGCCAGCTCGCCGGAGCCATGCATCTCGCGGATGATATCGCAGCCCCCGACGAACTCGCCCTTCACGTAGAGCTGAGGGATGGTGGGCCAGTCGCTGAACGTCTTGATGCCGTCGCGCAGCGACGGGTCGGAGAGCACGTTCGCCGTCTCGAACTTGGTGCCCAGCTCTTTCAGGATGCCCACGACGGTCGCCGAGAACCCGCACTGGGGGAACTGCCTCGTGCCCTTCATGAACAACATGACGTTGTTGTTTTGAATCAGGGTCTCGATCTGCTGCTTCACGTTCGGGTCGAGCGTCATGGAAATACCTCGGGATCGGCCGTTCTTCTAGCAGCGCGCGGGCATCCGCTCAAGCCGCCGGGGAGGCGGCCTACTCGGCGGCGGCCCGGATCGAGCGCGGCGCCTGGGGCAGCCCGAAAGACCGCTCGATGAAGGCGTCCGCTTCGGCGACCTCGAGGGGCTTCGCCACCAGGTACCCCTGGATCTGGTCGCACCCCAGCTGGCGCAGCTCGGCGAGCTGCGGGTCGGTCTCGACGCCCTCGGCCACGGTCTCGAGGCCCAGCGCCTGCGCGAGCGTCACGATGAGGTGCACGATGGCCGAGTCCTCTCGGCTGGTGCCGAGCCCGGTGACGAACGAGCGATCGACCTTGATGACGTCGACCGGGAACTTGCGCAGGTACGAGAGCGACGAGTAGCCCGTGCCGAAATCGTCGATCGCGATCTTCACGCCGAGGTCTTTCAGCTGGCGAAGCCGCTCGATGGACTTGGCCGCGTTGGTCATGAGCACGCTCTCCGTGACCTCGAGCTCCATGTCCCACGGCGGCACGTCGTACTCCTCGAGGATGGCCTTCACCTGCGCGGCGAAGTCGTCTTGACCGAGGAGCTGACGCCCGGAGAGGTTCACCGACATCTTCAAGCCCGCGAGCCGCGGCGACCGTTGCTTCCACGCCCGCAGCTCGCTGCAGGCTTGCTCGAGCACCCACCGGCCGATCGGCACGATGAGGCCCGTCTCCTCCGCGAGGGGGATGAAGTCTTGCGGCCCGATCGGCCCGAGCTTGGCCGAGTTCCAGCGCAACAGGGCCTCGAACCCCACGACCCGCCCCTCGACCGCCAGCACCTTGGGCTGGAACACCAGACGGAGCTCGCCGTTCTCGAGGGCGCACCGCAGCGCTTGCTCGACGTCGTGTCGCCGCTTCGCGCGGACGCGGAGGTTCTCGTCGAAGATCTCTACGCAGTCGCGGCCGCGCTCCTTGGCGCGGTACATCGCGACGTCGGCGTCGCCGAGCACCGCCTCGGGTCGGTCGTGGTCGGGTCGGACCGCCGCGACCCCGACGCTCACGGTCACGAACACGTCGCGATCGTCGATGCTGAAAGGCTGGTGCATCGTGGCCACGATCTCTTCGGCCAGCGACGCGGAGCGGTTGTCGTCGCTCTGGCAGAGCACGGCGAGCTCGTCACCGCCGAACCGGAAAACCGTGCCGCTCGCGCCCACGCTCGGTCGCATCCGTTCGGCGATCTCGCGCACGAGGCGATCGCCGACGTCGTGCCCGAGGCTGTCGTTGACGAGCTTGAAACCGTCGATGTCGACGAAGAGGAGGGTCCACGGCTCGCCCGCCTTAGCCGCTTCGATGGCCCGGATGAGGCGCTCGCGCAGGTACCGGCGGTTGGGCAGCGCCGTCGCCTGATCGTGCCGCGCGTCGCGCTCGAGCTGCTTCTCGATCGCTTCGCGCTCCTCGACGAACGGCGTGACGTCGACGAACGTCGAGAGCACGCCCTGCACCTGCGGGTGATGCAGGAGGTTCGTCGCACGCGCGATCATCCACCGGTAGCCGCCGTCCTTGTGGCGCATCCGAAACTGACCGGTGCCGCTCGTCCCCGGCGCCGAGCGGATGTGCGCCGACATCTTGGCGATCTTCTCGATGTCGTCCGCGTGCACGACGTCCGACCAGGGCATGTCGCCCGGCTCGTCTTCCGGGAACCCGAGGACGCGTGTGACCGAGGGGCTGACGTACTTCATGCCGGCGTCGTTGCCGTCTTTGCCGGGGCCGGCGATGGTGATGATCTCGTTGGTCTCGCGCGCGAGCGCGTCGAACAGCGCCGAGCTCGCGCTCGCGTGCTCCATCGCCGAAATCATCGTGCGCTGAATCCCCAGGATGAGCGCGACCAAGACCGCGTAGATGAGCAGGTAGCCCACCTTGAAATAGGGTGAGTCGCCGTCGCCTCGCACGACGAGGATCGCGATGGGCGCGACCGCGGCGGCGAGCACCGTCCGCGGCCCGGCCACGAGCGCCGCGGCGGCGAACACCACGCCGAGGACCCACGGCTCGGGCATCCCGAGGCCCTCCGGCGCGAGCAGATCGGCCAAGAACGCCGCGCCCGTGCCGAGCGTAGCCACCCGCGCCGCCCACCTAGCGGCGCGTGACTGAGCCAACCGAAGCGCTGCCGGTCGCGAAGCCATGGGCCTTCAGCTTCGAATCAAACCCGCGCCACCGCGAGCGGCGGGCGGATCGACCACCAGTATCGCGTCTTCTACGGCCGCCAGGGGAACGATGTTTCGGCCCGCGCCGACGCTGAACGAAAGTGCTCCGTTCGCGCGGCCTCAGCGCCCTCGCGGGGGCTGGGCACACTGTGGTAACGTGTAAGCTTCTTATGCCCGCTTCCGCGGCACTCGATCCGACGCGGAACGTACCCGTGCGCCCCGGGGACGTCGTCGCCGACAAGTACGAAATCGAAGCCCTCATCGGCTCCGGTGGCGTCGGCGTGGTGTTCTCGGCGAAGCACAAGGGCCTCGATCAGCGTGTCGCGATCAAGCTCCTGCAGCGATCGGCGCTCGGGTCGGGCGAGAACGTCTCGCGCTTCGAGCGCGAGGTGAAGATCCTGGCGCGCATCAAGAGCGAGCACGTGGCCCGCGTGATGGACTCGGGGCAGCTCCCGACCGGCGAGCCGTTCATGGTGCTCGAGCACCTCGAGGGCGAGGATCTCGGCCAGCTCATCAAGCGCCGCGGCACCATCCCCATCGAAGAAGCGGTCGACCTGATCGTGCAGGTTTGCGAGGGCGTGGCGCTGGCCCACGGCCTCGGCGTCGTCCACCGCGATCTCAAGCCTGCCAACTTGTTCGTCACGCCCGGGCCCGACGGCGCCGCCGTCGCCAAGGTGCTCGACTTCGGGATCTCGAAGCTGCTCGAGCCATCTGCCAGCGACCAGATCGTGACGCGCACGCAGAGCGTGGTCGGCTCGCCGCTCTACATGTCGCCAGAGCAGGTCGAGACGCCGCGCGAGGCCGACGAGCGCAGCGACGTCTGGTCGCTCGCCGTCATTCTCTACGAGCTCGTCACCGGCAAGGCGCCGTTCGACGCCGCGACGCTGCCCCTGCTCTGCGTCAGCATCTGCACCGCGCCGCCGACGCCGCTCGCCGACCACCTCGCGGGCGCGCCCCCGGGCTTGTGGCGCGTGCTGCTCAGGGCGCTCGAGAAAGACCCGAAGAAGCGGCACGCGAGCGTCGCCGAGCTCGCGCTGGCGCTGGCACCGTTCGGCGCGGCGGGCTCGCAGCGGTCGGCGGAACGCGCCGAGCGCATCGCCAAGGCCCACGGCCTCGCCGTCTCGACCGACGACGCGCCGCCGGAGAGCGAGGGGCGTCGCCTCTCGTGGTCGAGCGTCCCCCCCAAGGGCCCGACGCTTCGACGACGGTTCCGTCATGTTTGGGTGATGTCGGGGCTGGCCGCGCTCGCCGCCGCCATCCTCTGGATGGGGAGCGGCCCCGGCGCCCACCGCAACGCGGCGTCCGGGCTCGGCCGCGTGCTCGGTCAGGCACGCTGGGTCTCCGAGGCCGCCTCGATGGCGTCGGCCGCGCCGCCGCCGGTCGTCGAAGCCGCTGCGCCGCCGCCCCCTGAAGCGGCCCCGTCAGCGAGCGCTTCTGCGCCCGCGCTTCCTGCCAAGGCCCCGCGACGCGCGCCGCGCGCCACGCCCAAGAGCGGCGGGGCCGCGGTCGATATTCTGTCGGAGCGATGAGGCGTCTGGGGCGACTCGCCTGGGGGCTCGGCATCGCATCGGCAGTCTTGGTCGGCGCGCCTTCGCGCATGGACGCCCAGAGCTCCGAGCCGCTGGACCCCGCGATGGCGCAGTCGCTCTTCGACGCGGGCCGTGAGCTCATGCAAGAGAGGCGCGTCACCGAGGCGTGCGCGAAGTTCGAGGAGTCGAACCGCCTCGACCCGTCGGCGGGGACGCTCCTCAACCTGGGCAAGTGCTACGAGGCCCTCGGGCGAACGGCCTCGGCGTGGGCGAGCTACAAGCGCGCGATCGGCGTCGGTCGATCGAAGGGGCAGACCCGTCAGGTCGAAGCAGCCGAGAGCTTCGCGGCCGAGCTCGAGCCGAAGCTCTCGAAGCTGTCACTCTCGGCGGAGGCGCCTGTCCGCGGCCTGAAGCTCTATCGCGGCGAAACCGAGGTGGCCGAGGCCGCCCGCGGCGTGGCGGTGGCGGTCGATCCGGGCCGGTACGAGATCCGCGCCACCGCTCCCGGACACGAGACGTTCACGCGCTGGGTGGTGATCGAGCCGGGGGCCGAGACCATGCACGTCGAGGTGCCGGCGTTGACTCCGCGACCGGTGGACCGAACACCCACACCGCCATCCCGCCCGGTCTCGGGCGGCGGCCCTCGCTTGGATCTGCTCGTCGCCGGGTCCGTGGTGGGGGGCATCGGGCTGATCGGCCTCGGCGTCGGCGCCGGCTTCGGTGCGGCCACCCTCGCCGACGCATCCGACGCGCGCGAGTCCGAGGCGCTCTGCCCCGGCGGGGTCTGCAGCGAGGCGGGTTGGCAAGTCGTGCAAGACGCCGAGACCAAGGCGACGATCAGCACCGCCCTGCTCGTCACGGGAGCGATCGCGACCGCCGCCGGCGGCACGCTCGTCGTGCTCTCGGTCGTGCTCGACCCGGCGCCGACGGACGTCGTGGTCGTCCCCGCGATCGGCCCCGGCTTTGCGGGCGTGGTGATGGGCGGGCGCCTGTGAGGGTGCGCTGGCTCGCCGCGCCGCTGCTCGCGGTCCTGGCCGCGGATTGCGCCGTCGTCGCGGGGCTGGGCGATTTCGAGCGCGCGGGCGGCGCTGGCGCCCACGGCGTTGATGCCGCCTGCCGCTTCGCGCGCGTCGCCGAGGGCGCGGGAGCCTCGGGTGCCGGCGACCCGAGCGGCGGCGGCGGCGCCGGCGGCGCGGGCGGCTCCGGCGGCGGCGGCGTCGCATGCAACGCGAGCGACCTCGTGATCAGCGAGCTCAGGACGATCGGGTCGAATGGTGCCACCGACGACCTCGCCGAGATCTTCAACCCCACCGCGTCGCCGATCTCGCTCGAAGGCTACACGCTGACGGCGCGCGCGCCGACCTCGGCCGTCGGGTCGGACTTTCCTCGCCTGACCGGCACGTCGGTCATGGTCGTTCCGGCTTATGGTCACGTCCTGATCGGCGGCGAGCTTTACGACGACGCCGCGACGCCCGACGTCCAGCTCGGGAGCGGCGCCTCGTTCGGCAACGACGTCATCGTCTTTCTCAAGAAAGACGGCGCTCCCATCGACGTGTTGTGCGTCTGCGCCGACCATTGCGACGAGCAGCTATGGGGCGAGTGCGAGGGCTTCGTCGTTCCGAACCCCGCCACCGTCGTCGACATGGACGTGAGCCTGGTGCGCGAACCGGCTTGCGTGGACAACGACGATCCGCTCGACTTCACGTCGTCGCCGTCGTCGCCGATGGGCCTCGCGAGCCCGCCCACGCCCCCCTGAGCCGCCGTGAAGCCGAAGCGCCCGACCGTATGCCCCTGCACCTCGGGCCAGCCCTACGCGACGTGCTGCCGGCCGCTGCACCTGGGCGCCGAGGCCGAGACGGCCGAGGCGCTGATGCGTTCGCGCTATGCCGCGTTCGCTACGTGCGAGATCGACTACCTGATCCGCACCCTACACCCCGAGCACCCCGACGCATCGGTGCCACGGGACACGCTCGCGGCCGCGCTCAAGGCCTCGGCGCGCACGTACAAGTACACGGGGCTCAGCATCTTGGAGGCCCGGAGCGAAGGTGACGTGGCGACGGTCGTGTTTCGCGCGCGCGTGTTCGACAAGGGGCGCGACCTCTCCTTCGTGGAAGCGTCGACGTTCGAGCGCGTCGGCGGGGCGTGGCGATACCGTTCGGGCGAGACGCTGCAGCGTCAGGGAGAGGAGAACGATTGATGCGCGCGGTACGCTGTCATGATCTCTCGGGCCCCCGCGGCCTCCGGGTAGACGACATCCCCGCCCCCGAGCCGGCGGCGGGCGAGATCGCGATCGAGGTAAAGGCGGCCGGCGTGAACTTTCCCGACGTGCTCATCACGCAGGGCAAGTACCAGTTCAAGCCCGACCCGCCGTTCGTTCCGGGCGGTGAGGTCGCCGGCGTCGTGCGTGCCGTGGGCGCGGGCGTGACCGATCTCGCGGTGGGCGATCGCGTCGCCGCCACCATGCTCCACGGGGCGTTCGCCGAACAGGTCGTGGTGCCGGCGCTCGCTGCCTCGCGCCTACCGGCCGGGGTCTCGTTCGAGGTCGGCGCCGCCGTGTTGCTCACCTATGCGACGACCATGCACGCGCTGGTCGACCGCGCGCGCCTCGAGGCGGGCCAGACGCTGCTCGTGCTTGGCGCTGCCGGTGGCGTAGGGACAGCGGCGGTCGAAATAGGCAAGCGTCTGGGCGCGCGCGTCATCGCCGCCGCGTCGAGCAGAGAGAAGCTCGCGTACTGCAAAGAGCATGGCGCGGACGCGGGCATCGACTATTCGAGTGAAGACCTCAAAGAGCGCGCCAAGGCCCTCACGAACGGCGGCGGTGTCGACGTCGTCTACGACCCGGTGGGCGGCGACCTCACCGAGGCCGCCCTGCGCGCGATCGCCTGGGAGGGGCGCCTCCTCGTGGTCGGCTTCGCCTCCGGCGCCATCCCCAAGCTGCCGGCGAACCTGTTCCTCCTCAAGGGTTGTCAGGCCGTCGGCGTTTTTTGGGGCTCGTTCGCGATGCGGCACCCCGACAAGAACCGCGCCCACGTCGAGCGCATCCTCGGCTGGCTCGCCGAGGGCGAGCTGTCGCCCCACGTCGACGCCGTCTACCCGTTCGAGCGTGCCGCTGACGCGCTCGAGCGGATCTCACGGCGTGAGGTGAAGGGCAAGCTCGTGCTCGTACCGTAGCTACCCGTCCGCCGCGACGGGGGCGACCAGCTCCTCGAGGTCGCGGAGCGCCCGATCGAGCTCGCCCGGCATGGCCGCCATCGAGAGCGCCATGGCCGACGTGACGAGGACGGTGGGCTAGCGCGCGGCCGCCACCGCCAGGACGGCCCGAAGCGACGCGAGGGCCTCGACGTCGCGGAGCTCGCTCGGCACCGCGTCGCCGCCGCGGACGACGTCGGCGAGGAGACCGGCGATACGCGCCTCGTCGACGCCGCCGGCGCGCAGCTGGTCGACGAACGCGCGCACGCGGTGGAACACCAACCGAACCTTGCGCTCTGCGGGCGGCCCCGGGATCAAGATCGCCTCGGCGCGCCCCCGCACCGCGACGGCGGCGGCGGCGACGACGGGGGACGGTGCGGCTCCTGCGATCGCGTCGGCGAACCCGCGGATCTGATCGACCACGGTCGCCATCGGCGCGTAGCCCACGGCGCGCTGCTCCTCCAATCGGTCGAGGGCGAGCGAGAGCGGCTGCAGCGCGGGCTCGACCTCGCCGTTCGCGTGCCGGAGCAGCGAACGCCGCACGAGGAGCGAGACCAGATCGTCCACGGCTTCGGCCCAGACGTGGTCCTTGGCCGGGTCCGAAGCGAAGTAGGCCTGCGCGATGTCGACGCCGCGCGCGAGCAGGGCCTCGATTTCGGGCGCTGGTCGCTCCTCGGCCAGCGCGACGCCGACGATCGACACGAGCGACTTCACCAGCGACGGGTGCCCGTCGCCGAACGCGCGTCTCCGCTCCTCGAACGCCCGCTCGTACGCCTCCCTGGCCTCGCCCAGCCGCATCGTCGCCTGCAGACAGATCCCGCGCTGGGCATGAGCGACCGCGCGCACCGCGGGGGGCACGTCGTCGCGCCTGGCCAGCTCGACCGCTCGGGCGCTCGTCTCGAGGGCGAGGTCGAGCTCGCCGTTGAACGCCTGCATCCTCCCCAAGACAGCCAGGGCCTCGACCAGCACCGCCGGCGCGTCGAGGTCTTCGGCCAGGGCGGCGGCGCGGCTCGCGGTCTCGAAGCCGGCCCGCAGGTTGCCGCTCTGCTGTTCATCCCGGGCGCGCGCGACGAGCGAGGCGACCCACGTGGGGTCGCGCTCCTCTTTCGTGCGGAGCGCGCGAGGGTCCTTGGCGACGATGGCTTTGAACTCGGGGTCTTCGAAGAGCGAGTCCATGTAATCGTCGGCCACCGCTTCTTCGGCGTACTTCTCGTCCTTGCGGACGGCGACGCGCAGGCTCTCGATCGCGTCGTCCCGCCGGCCGAGCTTGGCCTCGACACAGGAGCGGTTGAAGTACATCGCCGCGCGCGGATCGGTGCCGAAGAAGATCGAGCCCTCGGCTCGGCCCCGGTCGTAGATGCGATCGAGGTTCTGGATGGCCTCCGTGCACGCGCCGACCGCCTCTTCGTGGCGGAGCGCGAAGATGCGCGCGTTGGCGCGGAGCTGCCAGCCGAGGCCCGTGTCGGGGTGGAGCAGAACGAGCTCGTCGGCGAGATCGACCGCGCGCTCGTAGTCGCGAGCGTCGTAGGCATGCTGCGCGAGCGTCTCGACGATCGACGCTTCGGACGCCGGCGATCGACGGCCGCCCGACACGACGAGGTCCTCTATCGCGCGCGCGCTCGGCGACGGCTCGCCCGCGGCGCGGACCGTCGCTCGCAGCGCGGCGAGGCGGCGGAGGCCCTCGGCCTCGTCTCGCTTCTTGATCGCGTGAGCGAGCGCTACCGCGACGGTCGGCGCATCCGGGACGGCCTCGTGCGCTGCGCGCAACAGCTCTTCGTCGCCGTCGTAGCGACCCACGACGTACGTGAGCAGGCCCTCGAGCGCAGGGAGCCGGCCGCGCAGCGCGCGCGCGCCGCCGACCTGCTGGGCCGACTGCGAACCGCTCTCCCACGCCTCGAGCCAACCCGTGACGACCGGCGCCGCCCGGCCCTCCGCCTCCGGATCGGACGCGCGCGTGCGCTCCCTGAGGTCGGCAACCTTGGCGCGGACCGCCTCGATCGCGTCGGACGTGATCGCGTCGTCGTCATCCTCGTCGCCCCCATCGAGATCGCCGTCGTCGTCCCGATCCAGGTCGCCGTCGTCGGCCTCGGCGGCCACTCGACGCCGTACGCTCTCGGAGCTGGCCATCGCTCGCTCCGCCGCGCCGAGCAGGAACAGGGCCTCGAGCAGCTCGCCCTCGCCCTCGTGAGCGAGCCCGCGAAGGTGAAGCCCCTCGTCGTCCCACGGGCTGTCGCGGAGGAGGACGTCCATGGCCTTGGCCACGCGGCGCCACTTGCCCTCCTCCGCACCCTCTCGGGCACGTCGAAGCAGCTCCCACCGGTCGTCGGTCTCGGTGTCATGGAGCGTGCCCTCTTCGCGAGCGATGCGTGCGGCGCGCATCCTCACCATCACGCCGCGCATCTCCGGAAAGCGCGCCGCCGAGGCCTCCAGAGCGTCCTCGCTGTCCTTGTCGATCGGCAGGCTCTCGACGACCGCCCAGCGCACGAGCGGCTCGTCGTCGAGGAGCATCGC
>CALKVR010000804.1 GCA_938004815.1 uncultured Polyangiaceae bacterium
AATGTCGGCCTTCACGGCGGGGCGGCCGAGCGAGTAGCTGAGCAGCTTCTGGGTGGTGCAGGCGGCGAAGCGCTCGGGGTCGACGGCCGAGGCGAGCGCGTCTGCGCCCTCGAAGGTGGTGCCGCCCGGGAGCTCGCCCAGCGTGTCGAGGTTCGGCTCGGTCCGCTTTCGCGCGATGCCGTCGAACTCTTCCATCCCCATGCCGAGCACGTCGAGCAGCGAATGGCAGCTCGCGCAGGCCGGGTCGCTCCGGTGCCGTTCGAGCGCCTCGCGCACCGAGGTCTCTTCGCCGAGCGGGATGGGCTCGACGACGAGACCGGAGGGCGGAGGCGGAACCGGTTGGCAGAGGATGCGGTCCGAGATCCAGCGGCCCCGCTTGATGGGCGAGCCGTGATCGGCGTCCGAGCTGACGGTGAGCCAAGCGGCGAGCGAGAGGAGACCGGCGCGCGACGTGTCGCTCGCGGGGACGCGCACGAAGCCGTCGGCGGTGCGGGCGACGACCCCGTAGTGATCGGCCAGGCGCGCGTCGACGTAGGCGAAGTCGGGGGCGAGGAGCCCGGCGAGGGGTTGGTCGTTCTCGAGGAAGTCGGTGAAGAAGAGCCGCGACTCCTCGGCCATCGACGCCCGGAGCGCGTCGTCGAAGCTCGGGTACACCGACGCGTTGGGGCTCGCGGTCGAGAGCCCGCGCGTCGAGAGCCACTGCTCGGCGAAGCCGTCCACGAGGCCGCGCGCCTTGTCGTCGGCCAGCATCCACGCGACGGCGTCGGTGAGCCCCTCTTCGGTCGAGAGCTCGCCCGCTTCGGCCGCCGCGAACAGGCGTTCGTCGGGCATGCTGCTCCACACGAAATAGGAGAGGCGGCTCGCGAGGACGAAGTCGTCGAGAAAGAGCTCGCTGTCGGCGTCGTCGGTGGTGCGCACGCGGTAGAGAAAGCCCGGCGACGTCATGATCGCGCGCATCACGAGGCGCAGCGCTTGTTCGTCGGTCTCCTCGGTCCGCAGCTCCTCCCAGAGCGCGAGCACCGACGCGCGCTCGGCCTCGGTTATCGGACGCCGAAACGCCCTCCGCGCGAACGTCTCCAAGATCTCGTGGTAGCAGCCGATGGGCTCGTCGGGCCCGGGGGGCTCGCAGACGTAGACGAGATCGTGCCCCGGCCCCTCGACGAGGGTGTCGCTGGCGACCGACAGCGACGCGAGGAGCACGTTGTTGCTGGTGTTGGCGACGGGGTCGTTGACGAAGTTCGTGGGCGCGAGCCGGAGCGAGTGATCGCCCGGCGCGAGCGTGACCGCGAACGTCCGTGTCGCGAGCGCGGCGCCCGATCCGCCGACGACGAAGGCCTCGACGGGCGCGCCGTCGATCTCGAAGACGAGCTCGGGCGCGGGCGCGGGGCCGATCTGGCTCGCCCCCGCGACGAGGGTGATGGTGGCGGTTCCGTCTTCCGGGATCGAAATGACGCCGCTCCAGGCGTTGCCTGTGAGCGCCCGGAGATCACCGACCGGGTAGCCGCCCGCGGCCGCGAAGTCGGCGGCGTCGAATCCGAGCGCGTAGGCGGGGCGGCTGTCGAGCGCTTCGTCTATCACGGCGCGCGCCGCGCTGTACGAGGCGTCGAGGAGCGTCGGCGTCAGCTGCAGCGCCTCGGCCATGTTGTCGAACCCGTCCGACTCGCCGTCCGGCGGGAACGCGTCCGCGGGCCTGAGATCGACGCCGAGCAGGTCCCTGACGGTGTTGTTGTACTCGAGCCGGTTCAGGCGGTGGATCGGTTGCGCGGGGTAGACCGCGATCTCGGGCTCGGCGCGGCCACCGCCGGGGACGTCGCCGATCGTCCCGGTGCACGCGACCGCGAACACGCAAGCGAGGAGGAGGGGAGGGCGCAGGAGGAGAGCCAACGGCGCCCGCTTCGCACGCGTGGTGCCAACGGCGCGATGCGTCGATTCGCCGCTGAAATTGGCCTGAGCGCCAAAGACCTACATGGATCTCGAGTGCTCCAGGCCGGCCACGCCAGCGCTCACGGAAAGCCTCGATCCAGAAGGCGTCCTACCTTGTCACCCACGCTGCGACACGCCGGCGTTGGAGCCTGCGCCTCACTGCGGCTCGCAGGCGCCGGTCGACTCGCCGTTCTGATCGATGCAAGGGACGCAGTTGAAGCCGTCTTCGCAGTCCTCTTGCCCGACGAAGGGGGCGTCGTCGACCTCCGGGATGCACGACGGCAGACACGCGCCCTCTTCGCTCGCGCCTGCGAGCTGGATGAAGAAGCCGGTCTCGCATGGCGCGCCGACGTAGAGCTGACCCTGGCTGTGTGCCTCGTAGAGCACGTCGGGCACGCAGACGCTGCCCGCTTGCCCGAGATCACGGACGCACTCTTCGTCGTCGAGCTGCGAGGCGCTCTCTTCTCCCACGAGCGAGATGGGCAAGCACGTCCCGCCGCCCTTTTCGGCGCAGCACTTGGCGAACGTCTTCGGCGGCTCGGTCGGCCCCGCGTCGCACGAGAGCGCGCACGCGCCGGTGTCGGTGCCATCGAACGGGTCGAAGCACGGGACGCAACGCTCGGTGGCGTCGCAGCTGTCTTGCGGCAGCATGGCGT
>CALKVR010000805.1 GCA_938004815.1 uncultured Polyangiaceae bacterium
GGAAGGTGGGCCCTTCGGGGCCCTCGACAACCGGCGCCGACCATCTCCGCCCAGCCGTTCTCGAACTTCCTGTCTTTCTGTCTTCCTGTTCCATCCCCCTGGTACCGATCCACTCGGTCAGTACTGCTCGACCGTGATCCAGCTGGTCACGTCGCCCGCGGGCTCTTCGATCACGAGGCGCGCGTAGCTGGTCGTGGGCGAGAGCGTGGCGTACGCATTGGCGCTGAAGCAGTAGCTGAGCGATTCGAAGAGGCCGCCTCGGATCCGCCGGCGGAGCAAGGCGCGGACGACGACCTCGGGCTCTTGGTGAACCCACAGCGCGATATCGGTGAACCCGCCGTCGCGGCGGACGCCCGAGTAGATGGGCTCGGGGATCGCGTGGTGCTCGAAGTCGTCGAAGACGATGGGGCCACGCCGCCCGTGCGCATGCCCGATGGGCTCGGTGATCTGAACGTCGACGGCGAGGCCCGCGACCTCGACGTCACCGGCGCGCTCGCGCACGTCGAGCAAGACGAGGCGCGGGTGCGCCCCCGGGATCGCGAGGGGGCCGTCGGGGCGTGAGCGCCACTCCTTGCGAAGCGCCTCGACCTCGACGGGGCAGCCGGCGAGGGGCGCGTCGTCGGCGAACGACCCAGCTGGGAACAGATCTGGCGGGGCTTGGGCGGTCGGGCGCTCGAGGCACCCCGCGACGACGACGAGGGCGATCGACGCGGCGCGCGTCACGGTTTCCCCGTGTAGCCGAGGATCCAGTCGACGTCGCCCGGCAAGAGTGTCGTCTTCATCAGGACGAGGCTGCCGTCGGATTGGAACGTCGGCGGGTCGAGCAGGTGCATCTCGAAGAGGCCGAGGCTCACCGCGAGGAGACGGTGCGCCTCGTCGGTGAGAGCCTGCGCGTCGGCGCGCGCTTGATCCTCGGAGAGGCTCTGCGCAAAGAAGGTGATCGTCGCGCCGCCGTCGTCCTCGAACACGAGCTCGGCGTGCGCGGCGCGGAGCGAGGTCGGCCAGCTCGGCATGCTCCCGAGGCTGCTCGAGGGCTCGAAGGCGAAGAATCGCGCGGCGGCCGGCCCGGGGATGCGCGGGAGGCGCGCACGTGAACGCAGCGGGGCGAGGCGCGACGCCTGCCAAGGCGGCGCCACGACCATGAGCCCAGGTCGCACCAGCGCCACGATGCGCGTCGTGCCCGAGGGCAGCGTGACTTGGGTCGACGGGAACTCCCCCTCCCGATCTTGGAGGCCGTTCGCGGCGAGGGCGGCCGCGATCTCGCGGTCGCTTCGCGCCATCTCGAGGACCGCGATGCCGCTGTCGCCGAGCGCGTGCTCCGAGGTCACGAAGGCGCGCTCGACGTCGAACATCGGATCGAGACCGAGCTGCGCCAGCGAAGGGCCCCAGAGCGCGAGGCGGCCGATCGCCGCGCCGCTCGTGAGGAATCGGAACCGCTTCACCTCGAAGAGGCCGCCTGCTCTGCCGCGGACGAGATCGCGCGCGATCTCGGCGGCGGTGTCGGGGGCCGCGGCGAGCTCGGGCGCGGGGGCGGGCTTGGGCGCCGGCGTCGAGGCGCAGGCCGACGTCAGCAGGGCGAGCGTAACCACCGTCCGTCTCCATGCGTTTGCGAGAGCGCCGACGAGGCCCATCTTCCTCCGACGAAGGGTGCCTGCTGAAGCTTGGCCCCAACCGTACGGACACGCCAGCCGCCGGCCCGTCGCGCCCGCGCGCGACGCCCCGTCTCGCCAGAGGCGAGCCAGATCGCGCTATCAGCGGAGCGCGGAGGCGAGACCGGCGTCGATGTCGGGGTAGGAGAAGGTGAACGCTGCGTCGGCCAGTCGCTTGGGCGCGACGCGCTGGCTCGCCAGGACCGTCTCGCGCGCCATCTCGCCCATCGCCAGCTTGAGGGCGAACGCCGGCACCGGGACGATCGCCGGCCGGTCCAGGGCGCGGCCGAGGGCCTGGGTGAACACGGCGTTCGTCACCGGCTCGGGCGCGACCACGTTCACCGCGCCGGAGAGGTCGGCGTGATCGAGGGCGAAGACGAACGCGCGCACCACGTCGTCGAGCGCGATCCAGCTCATGAACTGCTCGCCCGATCCGACCTTGCCCCCGGTGCCGAGCTTGAAGACGGGGAGCATCTTCGCGAGCGCGCCACCCTCGGCGGAGAGGACGACGCCGAGCCGGAGGTGGGCCGTCCGCACCCCGGCCGCGCGAGCCGGCTGGGCGGCAGCCTCCCACGCCCGGCACACGTCGGCGAGGAACCCATCGCCGGGAGGGGTGGACTCGTCGAGCCAGGTGTCGCCGCGATCGAAGCCGTAGATGCCGATCGCGGACGCGCAGAGGAGTGCGGGCTTTTTGTCGAGGCGCGCGGCTGCTCGAGCGAAGAGCTCGGTCGATGCGACGCGGCTGCGGAGGATGCGGCGCTTGCGCTCGTCGGTCCAGCGGGCGCCCACGTTCTCACCGGCGAGGTGCAGGATCGCGTCGACCCCCGCGAGCGCGGCGTCGTCGACGGACGCGGCGTCGATGTCGTACGCGATCTGGCCGGCGCCGGCCGCGCCGCGAACGAGCCGGAGAACCGTTCGGCCCTTGGCCTC
>CALKVR010000806.1 GCA_938004815.1 uncultured Polyangiaceae bacterium
CCGCCGCCCTGGCCGGTCACGTCGAGGTTGATGGTCGCGGTGAGGTCTTTGCCGACCTTGGCCGTCAGGACCACCGCGCCCGACGCGAGCGGCCGGACGGTGACGACGTTGTTGCCGGTCTCGGGCAGGATATCGACGATGTCCTCGGGCTCGGCGGACCACTCGATCGCGAGCCCGCCCGCGAGCGGGTTGTTCTCGGCGTCGTAGGGCGCGAGCCGGATCTCACGATCGTCGTCGACGAGGAGCGCCGTCTCACCGACCGCGCGCCAGTCGTCGGCCCCGACATCGCGCTCCGAGACCTTGATCGACGCGGCCTCGACGACGAGCAGGTGGATGAGGTCGACCGCCTCTTCGTCGTAGGTGCGGCTCATGATGGTCGTCCAGCCCGGCACCTTGGCGGTGAACGCGCGCACGCCGTCGAGCGACTGCTCCTCGGTCACGCGGTCGTTGGCGCCGCGCGCCTCGGTCGTGACGCCCTCGGTGTCGATGCCGAACTTCGAGTCGAGCGCGATGCGCGGCATGCCGTAGAGCGGCTCGAGCTCGAGATCGGCGCCGTCGCACATCGCGTCGGCGTCGTCGACGCACGCATAGAAGAAGCGGTCGTTGCCCAGCTCACCGCGCTTGCCCGGCCCGTCGCCGAAGCTGCACGCGGCCAGTAAGGCTGTGAACCAGGGAAGGAAGCGTCCGGATCGGTTTGTCATGGGTCAGCCCTCAAAGCGACGTAAGTAAACTCGTTCCACCAAGACCCCCCCGAGACTCCCGGTGTGGGCCCGACCGACAACAAAACAACATTCGTGCCGTTTTGAAAAACTTCCGGCCCGATTCCGCCGTTCGCCATCGCATCGCCGAGCAGGTTCTCGGCGGAGATGACACCACCGGGGTAGAGGTAGGTGCGGATCGTCGCGCTCGCCGGCCCCTCGAGATCGAGCCCCGAGAGCGCTGCGAACGGCGGAAACGGAGCGATCTCGCCGAACGTGACGTCGTCGCCGATCGTCCGCTCCGACCCGCCGAACGGCACGACGTCGATGTCGACGAGCTCGGTCGTTCCGCTGATCGCGTGCACGCCCTGGAGCCCGACCGCGCCGAAGTCCACGACGCGTGACATCGGCGCTACCACCACGTTGGGCGTCGGGGTGTCGGGCGTATAAGCCTCGCCGCAGACCAGCTCGGTCATCGGGTCGTCGTGGCCGAGCGCGAAGCACCCCGTCGGAACGAATAGCAGCGACCGCTGCATGTCGAGCACCGTCCGCGGGATGACCCCGAGGGTCTGGATGATCGCGTCCGGGAACCCGCCCGGATCGTCGGCGAGCTCGAGGCAGTCGAGGCCGGCGATCGACCCGAGATCGCCCGCGAGCACGACGACCTCGACGTCGCCCGTGGCCGGGATGGGGTCGCCGGGCAGGGCGATCGATACCGCGCGGGCGTAGGCGAGCGGCGCGGCGGGGTAGGGAACGGCCGCGTCTGCCGGGTCGGGCGGGCTCGCCAGAAAACAGAACTGGATCGCGTCCTGATCGACGACGCCGTGGGCGAGCGTGAGCTTGGGCGGCCCGTCGGGCTCGACGATCGTCGTCCCACCGCCCACCCCGCTGCCGGTGGAGCTCGCGGTCGTCGAGCTGCTCGACACCGTCACCGAGCTCGACGACGGCTCGACCCCCAGATCGGTGTGGCTGCCCTCGCAGGCGACGGCCAGGGCTCCGGGCAAGAACAGGGCAAAGACAATCGGCGAGAACGAGCGCACGCTCCCATGGTAACGGCTTTGTCGGATGCGTCGTGATCAGCCGTTGTCGAGGAGCAACGCGGGCGCCTGCGCGATGAAGTACGCCTTGATCCGCTTCCATTTCGCAGGCGTCAGCCCGCGCACGCGAACCGGGTTCTTCTCGGCGTCTTCGAACCACGTCAGCGCGCGTTCCACGTGGTAGAGATCGCCCTCGGAGCGACTGAAGCGAGTCACGTACGCCTCTGCCGCGCGGCGCATGGTCACGCCAGCGTGGAGGATTTCGTAGAGGTCCCAAAAGTCTCGCTGAATGCCTCGGCGTGCGATCGCGGCGAGCTTCATCGCGGCCAAGTCGAGCAGGCCTGCGACGGGAAAGCGGCGCGGGCCCACCGCTGCCGGCTCGAGGAGAGGGTATGCGTATTTGACGAGATCGACCGGCACGCCCTCGACATCGAGGGCAACGACCACGTCCGTCCCCTCTAGCACTCGCACGCCGCGCAGCTTGCTGCTCGCGCGTTGGATGGCCTGGAGAGGTGGGCGTGCCGTGAGGGAGAACAGGTCGAGATCGACGGACCGACGGTGGCCCAAGTGCCAGGCGATGGCAGACGCACCGGCTAGGTAGAACCCGTCGATGCCGGGAAGCTCCCTCAGTCGATCCAGGGCGCGGAGCTGTTCTTTCGCCAGGTGGGTGGTCTTGGCCATCGTTCCTCGGGGGCCCGCAGGACGGCGCGCCAAAACACGATGGTCCGATCCGAGACCTCGGCGCTCCCTACCTCGCGGAAAAACGTATGCACGCGGGCCAAGCCGTACCGGCGCAGCATCCAAATGACGTCATCGTGCGTTCCGTGCTCGACGATGCGCGCGATCACCATGTCCGTATCTCGATCGAGATCGAGGCGCGCTCGATCGATGTTCCAGAACAGGCGCTCCATCCGCTTTGGCAAGTCGGCGCGAGCCACAGGAGAACCGTAGCGCGCGCACGCACCCATGGTAACGGCTTTGTCGGATGCGTCTCGTGGTCGAACAGCGCGCGGCGGCGGCCGTGCGGCGCGGGCACCCTTGGGTGTACCGGCAGGGGCTCGCCAGACCGGGGGCGAAGCCGCCGCGCACGGGCGATGTCGTCGAGCTGGTCGACACGAGCGGTGAGGCGCTCGGGGCCGGGCTCTACGATGATCGGTCGCCGATCGCGGTGCGGGTCTACACGCGCGGCGGCCGCCTCGACGCGGCCGCGCTCGCAAGTGGCATCGAGCGCGCCATCGCCGCTCGCGACGCGCTCTTCACCCCCGACACGACCGCGCTCCGGCTCTGCCACGGCGAGGGCGATCGGGTGCCCGGTGTGGTGATCGATCGCTACGGCCCGGTTGCCGTGTTGCGCACCGACGGCGACGCCATCGCGCGCTGGGTCGACGAGCTCGTGCCGCGCGTCGCCAAGGTGCTCGCCGCGCGCGGGGTGGAGACGCTGTTGTTGCGTGTAGCCGACGCCAGCCCATCGGGAGAAAAGGCGCGCCTCGTCTGGGGCCGCGAGCCCCCCGACACGCTCGACGTGCAGGAGCGCGGCGTCACCATGGAGGTCGACGTCTTGCGTGGGCAAAAGACGGGCGCGTTCCTCGATCAACGCGAGAACCGCGCCCTCGTTCGAGAGCTCGCCGCGGGGCGCGCGCGCGTCTTGAACCTGTTCAGCTACGCGGGGGGCTTCTCGATCGCGGCTGCGCTCGGCGGCGCGAGCCGGGTCACGAGCGTCGACATCGCCCCCAAGGCCCACGCCACCGCGCAGCGCACGTTCCGCAAGAACGGCGTCGAACCCTCCAGCCACGCGTTCGTCACCGCCGACGCCCTCGTCTACGTGGAAGACCTGGCCAAGCGCCGCGAGCAGTTCGATCTCGTCATCAGCGATCCGCCGAGCTTTGCTCCCAACGAAAAATCGGTGCAACGAGCGCTGTCGACGTACGTGAAGCTCCACCGCGCGTGCGCACGGCTGCTCGCTCCCGGCGGCGTCTTCTGCGCGAGCTCGTGCTCGAGCCACGTCGACATGGAGCGCTTCGTGGGCACGCTCGACGACGCCGCGCTCGGCCGCAGCGATCTCCGAATCCTGGAGATGCGCGGCGCGGGCGAAGATCACCCCACGATCGCGGCGTTCCCGGAGGGCCGATACCTGAAGTTCGTCGTGATGGGCTGAGCGGAATCATCGATGACGGTGCGACCGAGAGGAAGTAAGCCCCTCGGGTGAGCACCGACGGCGAGTGGCAGGTCCACGAAGAGTCGCTTCCTCTCCTCAGCGCGACATACGGCAAGGGCCGCGTGACGATGGTGGCGATGGGGCTGAAAGACGGCGGCCTCGTGGTGGTGAGCCCGGGCAAGCGCGGCGACGACGCGCGCAAGAACCTCGAGAAGTGGGGTAGGCCCCGCTTCTTGCTCGCGCCGAACAGCTTTCACAACGCGGGGCTCGGCGAGTGGAAGCAGGCGTACCCCGACGCCCAGGTGGTGGCGCACCCGAAGTGTCACGCGCGCCTCGCCAAGCAGGCGCCCGACGCGGGCGCGATCGTCGACACCGGGCCGCTCGCCGCCGCGCTCCCGGACGGCGCGCGCGTGTTCGGCCCGCCGATGGCGAAGCAGGGTGAGACGTGGGTCGCGGTCGAGCGGGGTGATCTGCGCGCGATCGTCGTGTGTGACGCGGTCATCAACATGAACAAGGTCGCGTTCGCCTTTCAGGTCCTCGGCTTTCGGGCGCGCCTGATGCAGAACCCGTTCTTCAAGACGCTCTTTCTCACCGATCGGCGCGCGTACAAGGCCTGGATGCTCGACGAGCTGAGAGCACACCCGCCGAATTTGTTCATCCCGTCCCACGGCGATCCGTTGCGGGGCGACCACGTCGCCGCCGATCTCGAACGCGCCATCGAGAACGGCTAAGCTCCGCCGCCATGCCCCACGTGATCGTCATCGGTGATGGCCCCGGCGGTTTGAGCGCCGCGCTCTTCTTGGCCAAGAACAAGCGCCGCGTCGTCGTCATCGGTGAAGACAAGACGGCGATGCACTGGGCGCTCTTGAAGAACTACCTGGGCATCCCCGAGCAGACCGGCGCTGATTTTCAGCGCGTGGCGCGCGAGCAGGTCGCGGCGGTGGGCGGCGTCATCAAGGCCGCGCAGGTCGAGGCGGTGGAGAAAGACGCGGGCGGGTGGCGAGCCAAGCTCGAGGGTGGCGAGACGATCGTCGCGAAGTACCTCATCCTGTCCGAGGGAAAGATCCCGCGCATCGCGAAGAAGATCGGGCTCAGCTTCGACGAGTCGACCGGAATCGCCACCGATCGCAACGCGCG
>CALKVR010000807.1 GCA_938004815.1 uncultured Polyangiaceae bacterium
TGCTGAGAGAGCTCGCTGGTCTCGATCTCGAGATCGCCAATGTGCACAACGGCGCGAAGGCGGGGCCCTCGGTCTCCAAAGCCGTGGTGGCTGACGAGCTCCTCACCGTCGTCCAGGCGGCCGAGGTCCTCCGTCTGTCCCCCAAGTCGGTCTACAAGCTCATCGACGAGGGGCGTCTGCCTGTCGTTCGCATGAGCGCCCGTCGTTTGCGCCTCCGCCGCGCCTCCTTGCTAGCCTGGCTGGAACGCCAAGAAGACGCGCCGCGGAAACGAGGTTTCCGATGAGCGTGAAGAAGCGAAAGGACGGACGATGGCAGGTCTACGTCGTGCGGAAAGTCGACGGTGTCCGGACCAAGATCCGGAAGAGCGCCCGGACGAGGGAAGAGGGATACCGACTCGAACGCGAACTTTTGGGTCGATTCGATCGGGGTGAGGTTCAGCTCGGGAAGAGTCCCCTCTTCAGCGAGTGGGCGAAGGAGTTCCTAGCCGTCTACCCGGTTGGGAACAACAAACCCAGCGAGGTCGCAGCGAAGACGATGATCGTGAACACGCACCTCGTACCGTTCTTCGGCAACGAACCCTTGGATCGGGTCACCGTCGGCACCGTCGAGCGGTTCAAGGCACACCAACGGAAAGAAGGTTTCGCGCCGAAGACCATCAACAACCGCCTCACGGTGTTGCGACGGATGCTGGTCGTCGCGACCGAGTGGGGCCGCCTCGGCCACGCGCCGAAGGTCAAACTCCTGAAGGTCGGCCCGCAGAAGTTCCGCTTCCTCGACTTCGAGGAGTCGCGGTGCTTTCTCGAATCTGCCCAGACCGACTGGCGGGCGATGATGGTCATCGCTCTGCGAACGGGCCTGCGTCGCGGCGAGCTCTTGGCGCTCCGATGGGAGGACGTCAACATCGCGAAGAGCGTCGTCGATGTTCAGCGTTCCGTGTGGAAGGACATCGAGGTCGCGCCGAAGGGAGGTCGGTCGCGCAAGGTGCCGCTGTCGGCGGACGCGAAGGAAGCTCTTCGCTCGCTGCCGAGCCGGTTCAAGAAGGGGTACGTGTTCGGCCGCGGGGATGTCCGCCTGACGACGGGCGAGATCCAGTATCCGATGATCGCGGCATCGAAGAAGGCAGGGATGAAGCGGGTAGGGTGGCACGTACTCCGGCACACGTTCGCGAGCCAACTCGCGATGAAGGGCGTTCCGCTGCGCGTCATCCAGGAGTGGATGGGGCACTCCACGATCGCCATGACCGAGCGATACGCGCATCTGGCTCCGGGGTTCTCGTCGGAGGCGGTCTCGCTGCTGGACGACGCTCCGACGACTGCGAAGGAGGCATCGGCGTGAAACCGTGAGGCCACGTTTGGGCCACGATTTTTCGAGTTTGAGCGGAGTTACTCGAAGGAACTGAGTGGGTCGACAGGGACTCGAACCCTGGACCTACGGATTAAAAGTCCGCAGCTCTACCGACTGAGCTATCGACCCGTCTCCGGGGGGGCCCCGGAAACCGCGGCAGCCTAGCATGGCTCCGCGGACCGCTTTGGCGCATTCTTTCGGCCGGGCGGTGCCAGAGGTATGACGGGTGGCCATGGGTGATTCGGACCCGAAAGAGTCGTTTGCGGCGTTGTTCGAGACCACCGCGGGGGCCACACGCGGAAAACGCTCACGGCGGCTCAGCCGCGGCGAGCGGCTCGACGTGAAGGTGGTGGAAATCGGCCGAGACGCGGTGTTCCTCGACATCGGCGAGAAGCAGGAGGGCTACATCGACAAGGTCGATCTGCTCGCACCGGACGGGACGCTGATGGCCAAGGTGGGCTCGAGCATCTCGGCGGTCGTGGCCGACACGGACGGCGAACGCGTGCGGTTTTCGCCGGTCGTGGTGCGCCGCGAGTCGGAGATGAGCACGATCGAGGACGGCGGCGAGGTCGTGAACATCCCGCGGGCCAAGGCGGGGCCGCTCCTCATCGAGGGGGCGCGCATCCGCGGAAGCGTCACCGGCGTCGAGCGCTACGGCATCTTCGTGCAGATCGAGGGCACCCACGGGAGCAAGGGCAGGGGGCTCGTCCCCACCGCCGAGACGGCGACGCCACGCGGCGCCGATCTGCGCAAGCTGTTTCCGGTGGGCACGCCGCTCGAGGCGAAGATCCTCGCCATCGCCGAGGACGGCAAGATCCGCCTCTCGATCAAGGCCCTGGCCGAAGACGACGAGCGCCGCGAGTTCCAGGCTTACTCGGCCAAGCAGGAGCAGCCTGCCGGCGGCGCGCCCGGGCCCGCGGGGAACAAGCCCGCCCCGAAAAAGGAGCAGGTCCGCGGCTTCGGGACGCTCGGCGATCTGCTCTCGAAGTCGAACAAGAAGGGCGCTTGATGCGCCTCGAAGCGCTGTCGGCGCTCTCGTGCGGATCGGTGCCGTGGACGAGCGCGGGCGGGCAGAGCTTCGTGACCGTCGTCGTCAAGCTCACCTTCGATATCCACGCGACGCAGATCTCGCTGGCCCCCGAGCAAGAAGAGATCGTCCCCACCGAGCGGCACTACGACGACGACGCGGGTCGGAGCGTGTACATCCCCGCCGATCTCGTGCCCTTCAAGGCGCGCGCCGACGTGGTGTTGGTGGGTCACGTCTACGCGCCCAACCGAGAGCCCGCGCGCGCCGTGCGTGCGCGCCTGGCGATCCGCGAGTGCGACAAGGCGCTCGAGGTGTACGGCGACCGCGCCTGGGGCATGGACGGCGAGATGCGCGAGGGACCGCGCTTCGTGAAGATGCCCCTCCGCTGGGAGCGTTGCCCCGGCGGGCCGTACACGTCGAACCCGGTCGGCATCCGCGCCGACGTGCAAGACTCGCTCGGCCGCGTGCTCATCCCGAACGTGCAGCCGGCCGGCAAGCAGCTCGAGCGGCGCGGTGAGGCGCTCGATCCGGTGGGCTTTGGTCCCCTGGCTGCCGGTTGGCCGTCGCGGCGTCCGCTGGGTGAGGCCGTGATCGCCGGCCGGCCCGGTCAAGCCGAGCCCTCGTTCTACAACTGCGCTCCGCTCGACCAACAGGTCGCCGAGCTCGCCGAAGACGACCAGCTCATCCTCGAGAATCTGCACCCGAGCGCGAGCGCGGTCTCGGCCCGCCTCCCCGGGATTCGGCCGCGCGCTTTCCTCGAGCGCGGTGAGAGCGGCACCGAGATCGCCCTCCGTTGCGACACGATGTGGATCAACACCGACCGCGCGCTGCTCACGCTCGTGTGGCGTGGCCGGCTCCCCGGGGACGCAAACGATGCGCAGACGGTATGGCTCGCCACCGAGCTGCGCGGCTCCCCCATCGATTGGGCCACCATCCAGCGTCTCCGCGAGACCAACGGCGGTCTGCGCGAGCTGGATCCGTCGAGCGTGACGCACGTGCCGACGACCAAGGAGCCGCCGGTGAAAAAGCCGGAGCCGATGCCGTTCGATCGGGGCGCGCGGCCCGCCGATGGCCACAAGACGTTCCAGAGCCCGGCGCCGTGGGGGCGGAGCTCGCCCCCGCAGAGCCCGCTCGCCGCGCTCGGCGCGATGACGGCCCAGTCGCCTCAAGGCCCGTCGCCAGGGGCGGTGTCTCCGTCGGCGCCGACCGCGCTCGCGCCGCAGCACACGGTGTCGATGCAGGCGTACGGCTCGACGCCGCCACCGCCGCTCGTTTCGGCGACGTCGTCCGGGCCCGTGACGGTGGTGCAGTCGCAGCCCGCGCCGACCCCGATCCATCCTGCGATCGTTCCACCGGCCGCGATCGGCTCTTCCGCTTCGCCTTCGGCGCCGCCCCCGCTGGCACCGCCCCCGCTGGCGCCGCCCCCGCTGGCGCCGCCGCCTGCCGTCGTGG
>CALKVR010000808.1 GCA_938004815.1 uncultured Polyangiaceae bacterium
CCTGAAGCAGCACCACACCGCTACCTACGGGAGCGCTGCTCATCCGACCGTAGTCCGTTGCGTCCCGAGCAATCCATTGCGCGTAGGGTGTTGCCTCTCCGCGACAAGCGGCCCTCCCAGGTCGGATTTCGAAGGAAAATCCCCCTTGACCAACGTGGCATGACTGCTGCTATGAGGCAGAATTGGAGGTAGCGATGTCGAAGAACTTGGATGAGGAGAAGCAGCAGCAAACGGATGTGGTCGAGGAGCAGTCTCGGAAGATCCTTCTGGGCAAGCGCGTCGTGCGGCAGTTTGCAGTCAAGTCGGGCGTGCAGACGGGCCTCGGCGGCGAGCCGGGTCGTTGCAGTCGCAGCATTCCGCTCCCTCCCTGAGCTCGTCGGACGCGGGTGCCGTCGGCCCCAGCGAACAACCACCCGGGGGGTCCGCGAGCGCGGGGCCCCCGGATTCGTTTTGTCCGAACCGATCGCTCGCGAGCAACGTCAGCCGTCGTCCGTGCCCACCGTCGGCCGCCAGCCCGCGATGTCGCGCGGCGTGAGGTGAACCCCGCCGCCCCCCGCGTCGACGACGCGAACGCCGCTGGTCGTGAAGCCGAGGCCGATGAACGGCGGCTCGCCGGCCGTGCGATGGTGGTAGAGGCGCCACTTGGCCGAGTTCGAGTCGACGTGCCGGCGCAGGACGCTCTGGGTCGTCACGAGCCAGGGCGAGCCGACGAGGTCGAGGCCCATCGCGACCGCCTCTTCGTTGACGTCGACGGTCTCTTCGTGGACGTCGCCGCGCTCGAGGTAGAGGACGAGACCATCGCCCGCGCCCCACGCGTCTTGCCCGCCGCTGCACACGCACGCGAGGAGCGGCGGCTTGTCGGTGACGCCCTTCGTGAACAGCACGGGGTGGCGATCGAAGCCGACGAAGAGGGCCCGCGCACGGTTGCGGCGCTCGCCGACGACGAGGTAGCCGTAGGGCCCGTACGCGACCGAGCGGACGTCACCACCGATGGGCAGCACGAGCGGCTCCTCCCAACGCAGCCCGTCGGTCGACCTCCAGAGCTCGGGGCCGCCCTCGCTGTCGTCCGTCTCGGTCGTGACCAGGCACAGGCCGCCGCCGTCGTGAAGCGCGGCCGTGATCTCGCCTACCTCACCGGCGCGGACCGGGAGCTCGAGGCGGGTGAACCGGCCGCCACGGACGAGCGTGATGTGCTTCGGGCCCACCAGCGCGAAGCCGCCGCCGGGCCCGCGCACCATCCAGCGCGTGGCGCCGACGTCGGCGCGGTACTCCTCGGGCACGTTCACGCGGTGGGGTTTGTCGTCGATGAAGTAGTCGAGGCGGTCGTCGAACCGAACCAGGTACCGGCCGTCAGCCTGAAACACGGCGTTGCCGGGCGTGGCGGTCGGCTCGCGCGAGGCGGGGATCGAGCGCGAGAGCGCCCGCGCGTCGGCGGTCCCGGGCTCGGTGATGCGGAGTGGCTGCGTCGGACGAAACGCGGTCGCGGCGCGGTTCTCGCGGCCGGCTCGCGCCGTCCAGTGAAGCGCGCCCTGTTCGAGGAGCGGCATCAGCTCGCCGGCGAAAGCCCCGACGCTCGCGTATCGCTCGACGCCCTCCCACATCGCGGGTGAGAGCTTCTTCGCCGACCAGAGGTAGTCCGAGGCGGCCTCGCTCGCCCAGACGTCGTCGGGGAGGCGCGGGGCCGCCGCCCGCGCGAGGACAGCGTCGAGCTTGGCGATCGCGTCGGGCTGCGACGTCCAGCCGGCGTGCAAGCGGTTCGCCGTGCGGAGCCCGCGGCGCTTGCCCTCGTGCCACGCCGGGTCGGTCTCGCTCCTGCACCAGTCCTCGCCCGTCAAAACGAACCAGATGACGGCCGCGAGCGCGTGTACGTCGGTCCACGGGCCAATCAACGGGTTTCGCGTGCCCTGCATCGAGAGCATCTGCTCGGGGCCGCCGTAGCTCGGCGTCATCGCAGCGACCGTCGCCGCGAGGCCCTCGATGCGAGCGATCCCACAGTCGGCGACCTTGGGCGTTTCGTCGTCGATGGGGCCGGTGACCAGGATGTTCTCCGGCTTCAGATCGCGGTGCACGATGCCCTCTTCGTGGAGCACGCTCACGCCCGCGGTGATCCCCCGAATCAGCCTGAGGGCGCGGATGGGGTCGACGCCTTGGGGCTGGCTGCGCAGGATGCGATCGGCGAGCGATACGCCCTCGTTTCCGCCGTCGACGTGCTCGATGGCGAGCCAGGGGAGACGCATCACCTCACCCGAGCCGACCTTCACGTCGGCGTAGCCGGAGCCGTAGTACCCGACGACGAACTCGGTCGGCGGCGTGCGCCCCATGATCCGATCGAGCGCCACGACCTCTCGAAGAAAGAGGTGCGACGGGTCTTGGTTCGAGCGCTTGCACTGCCGCCACGTGGAGGGCTGGAGGAACTTCACCGCGACGCGAGACGGCGTGGCGGTCGAGAGCGCGTCGCTTTGAACGCTCGTGTCACGCTCGGCGGTGAAGACCGTCGACATCCCCCCGCAGCCGAGGAACGAGACCAGCTTGAGCCCCGTCGACCGCCCCGATCCCGCCTCTACGATGAATGGACGCGCGTGCGCGAGGTCACGTAAGTCGGCATCGGAGCTGGTAAGCATTGCACCCCGCGGAATCACGAAGCCTACCACCCACGGTCTTCAGAAGTCAGCGCCAAGGGTGATGGCGGGCGCGAACACGACGAAGCGCCCGTACGCCCGTTCATCTGCGATCACGTCCGACTCGGGCGCGTTCTGGACGGCGGTGGGGTCCGCCACGCCCTCGGCCGTGGTGGGCCCGAAGCGGCCGCGCTCGATCTCGGGGCCGAGCGCGGGGAAGAAGGCGGCGGCCAGCGACAGTCCGAGATCGACCGGACCGAGGGCCAACCCCGCGTTCAGCTCGGGAGCCAGGAACGGCGCTGCAGAAATGACAGTTTCGTCGCCTTTTTCCACGAAGACCGGAACCGACGGGCCGCTGGTCGAAGCGGTCCCCTGCACCTCGTCCCGCGAGACGGTCACGAGCACGCCGAGGGTCGCGCGGGTTCCGAGGTGCAACATGCCGAGGGTGTGTCGGTAGCTGACGCCTGCCGCAGCGTAGGGCCCGTGCACCAGGATGTCGTCGGTGAGCGCGTAGTTGATCGGCGTGCTGATCTCGCCCTGCGGATCGGCGGGGTCCGGGGTGGTGAAAGCGCTCGTCTCGACGCGGTCCACCGTCTCCATGAGCCGCATGTATCCGCCGCCGAACTCGATGGCGACGCCCTGTGGGAACCGGTACCCCCCACGAGCACCGATCTGGAAACCGTAGGCGGGAGAGTGGCTCGGGCACGCGTCGGGGCAGTCGTCGGTCGCGCCGCCGTTCAGCGAGGGGCCCACCATGCCCCCGGCGACGAGCTCGGCGAGGAACTTTCCGCCCTCGCGCGGCCATCGGGGATGCTCGGGATCGATCTCGAGCTTCACGGTGAGGTCGATCGGCGCTCCGCCTGCGGGCGCGTCGATGCGTTTGACGACGGTGCGGTAGCCCGGCTCGGACGCACGGATGTCGTACGGACCCGCCGGGAGCCGCCCGCTCCACTGCGGTTTGCCCACCGCGAGGCCGCCGATGTGGAGCGCCGCGGTGCTCGGCTCGACGTGGATTTCGATGCGCGGTCCGAGCGGCCGCGACTGCAGGGTGGAGATCGCGGCTTGCCCGGCGATCACCTGCACCCACGCCGGCATCGAGCCCGTGTCGCCGCGCTGGAGCCAGACCAGGTGCTTGCCGGCGGGCAAGGCGCCCTCGAACGGCGTCTCTCCGAGCTTGGTCCCGTCGACGTAGACGTCCGTGACCAC
>CALKVR010000809.1 GCA_938004815.1 uncultured Polyangiaceae bacterium
GGCCGGCGCCGTGCAGCGCGGCGTCGTCGATGGCGGCGAGCGCGCGCGCGCCCACCCAGCTCGCGGTCGGATGCATCGACGCGGTGCCGTCTTCGAGCGATCGCGCGAGCGCCACGAGCGACCGGACCGACGCGAGCGGATCTTGGCTCGGCCCCGAGACGCCGATGGCGGCGCGGATCGAGACCGCCCCGATCGCCGAGACGAGGCGACCCAGCCGATCGCGCAGCGCGTCGCCCTCGGCCGGCGCGGCGCGCGTCTCTTCTGCGACCGACCGCGCGAGGGCGACGAGCGTCCCGTGATCGCCCGCGGCAGTGGCGTCTGCCACCTGGCGGTTGAAGCGCGCTTCTCGCTCGGCGCGAGCGGCCGCCTCGTCGACGACCGGCGCCTCCGCAGGCTTGACGAAGCTATCGCCCTCCGAGGCGGGAGCGGGCGCGGGCGGCTCGGCGGGTCGGGGTCGGGGCGTCGCGCGGATGGGGCCCAGCTTCTCGATGCACGCGTCGAAGATTTCGCGCTCGGTCTTGAGGATGACGAGCTGACGGCGCTCGAGCGGGTCGACCTCACGCTCGAGGAGCTTCTCGACCTCGGCCGGGGCGGGGCCCGACAAGAGCAGGTGCAGCCGCAGCATGCCGAGGTCGGCGGGCAGGACGTCGAGCGCGCGCTTCGGCGCGTGAAAGATGCGTTCGAAGACGGCGATCGCACGCAGCACGCGCCCGCATCGGACCGCGGTGCGCGTCGAGACGTAGCGCGTCGGCGCGAACGCGGGGTCGGCCCGGCACGCGGCCGCGATCTCGCTGTCGAACGCGTCGATCAGCTTGGCGAGGGCCTCGCAGATCTCGGGGGCGACGTAGACGTCGTTCACGGCCGCTTGCAAGACGTCGAGATCTTGGAGCGTGAGCAGGGCGTCGAGGCGCGGGTTGCCGGCCCCGCCCACCGTGCGACGCAAGACCACGGCCAGGTTCTGCGGATCGGCGAAGCCGCGCGGGACGAACCCGACGAACGCGATGCGATCGAGGAACGCGAGCAGCGTCTCGCGCGACTGCTCGACGATGTCCGAAACGTAGCGGTTGCTGGTCATCAGCGCGCACTCGATGCGGCCGCGCGTGGTCGACGTTCCCTGCTTGAGCTCACGCTCCTGCAAGACGTTGAGCGCCGAGCGCAGCAGCATGTCGCGGCCGTCGAAGACCTCGTCCAGGAATGCGTGCGACGCGCCGAGCATTCCTTCATCGGTGAAGTGGGTCGTGCGCCCCGTCTCCATCAGGTTCTTGAAATCGACCGGCCCGATGAGGTCGGTCTGCACGGTGCTCTCGGTGATCTGGCGCGCGTACAGGCTGGGCTTGCCGCTCTCTTCGCACACGATGCGGTTGAACACGCTGGAGGCGATCTGACTCTTGGCGGTGCCGGGCGGCCCCGCGAGCAGCACGTGCTCCTTGGCGAGGAGCCCGAGCGCGACCTGGGTGAGGACGTCGGTCCGTTCCACGAACGCGCCCGAGAGCTCGTCGAAGAACCGGCTGAAGCGGGCGGCGGCGGCGTCGAAGCGAGCGGGGTCGGGCGTCATCGGGGGTGCGATGATAGAAGCAGTCGGGTGTCGTTTGAGGCCCGTAGCGCGATCGTCGTCGTGATCAGGCGCCGGGCCCAGCGCCGCGTCGCGTGGGCCCTCGTCGCGGCCGGCGCCGCCATGATGGGGGCGGTCGGCGCCGTCGGCGGGGCGGCCGCTCTCGTGGGCTACGTCGTGGTGGTGGGCGGCATCGCGCTGCTCCTCCGCGAGCGCACCCACCCCGTGTACTTCGATCGCAACAAGGGCCACAGCGGCTCCGTCCGCGTCGCCGACGGATTGCTCGACGTCGAGGTGGGCCGGCGGCGCGAGGTGGTCGCGCTCGCGCATCTCGCCCAGGGCTGGACGGCCCCCGGGACGTGGGGCGTCCGCGCGTTTCTCGACGTGAAGGGCGGCGACGTGCTCGCGATCGAGGTCGCCTCGGCGGCCGAAGCCGAGGCCCTCCTCGACGCCGCGGGCGTCTCGGCCGAAAAACGCGTCGTCACCACGCGCCTCGCCCCCGCGACCCAGAACGTCGGGGTGGGGTGCGCCGCGCTCCTCGCGACCGCCATCCTGACGCTCTACTTCGTCAACGCGATCATCTCGCTGCTCGGTCTCATCGGAGGGCCTCGCCTGGAGGCGGCGTGGTGGCTCGGCGTGCTCGCCCTCTTGGGCGCGGTCGTAGCCGAGCTCGCGTTTCCGCCGATCCTCACCATCGGCCTCGATGGCCTGCGCCTCCGCACCCTGTTCCGCCGGCGGTTCGTGCCGCTCTCCAGCATCGCCGCGACCGAAGACACGCCCGACGGCATCGGGCTCGTGAGACACGACGGGACAGTCCTCAAGCTGAAGGCGTTCACCCGCGTCACCGGGGCCGACGCCATCCCCATCCTGCGAAACATGGTGCGGCGAGCGTTCGACGCGAGCGCGGCCCGCAGGAGCGAATCGGTCGCGGCCGAGGCGCTCGATCGGCAGGGCGAGGGCTTCACCGAGTGGCTCTCGCGGCTCGGGCGGCTCGGCGGGACCGCCAACTACCGGCAAGGGAACCTGGGCCTCGATGCCCTGGCCGAGGTCATGGACGACGGGCAGGCCCCCGCCGACCGCCGGATCGGGGCGGCCGTGACCCTCGCCAAGCTCGACGGCGACGCCGGTCGCGAGCGCGTTCGGATCGCCGCCGCCGCCACCGCCGACGCCGACCTCAGGGCCGCCCTCGAGGCCGCGGCCGAAGAGGCGCTCTCCGAGGAGGTCGCCCTCCGCGCCATCCGCCGGCGAAGCTGACGGGCGCGACAGGGTGCCGCGAGAGCGCCGTTGCAGAGCGGCGCGTATCGGTGGAACATCCTCTGCGAGCGCCCGCGGCACGCGCGGCACGAACGACGATGGCGGAGCTGACCCTCGCATTCATCTCGATCACCGCGTTCTTGGTCTTCTTGCTGACGGGGCCGCTGCCCAAGAACCGCGTGAAGGGCCCCGAGGCCCGCCGCCTGGTCGACCGCGGCGCCGTCCTGCTCGACGTCCGGACCCCCGAAGAGTTCGCGAACGGCCACATCGACGGCGCCGTCAACATCCCCATCGACGATCTGAACGCGCGCATCGCCGAGCTCGCCGACAAGGACAACCCCGTCATCGTCTACTGTCGCAGCGGCTCCCGGAGCGCTCAAGCAGCAAAGACGCTCGAGAAGGCCGGCTTCTCGGTGCGAGACCTCGGCCAGATGGCAGCCTGGTAGGCCGACGGCGGCGCGCTCGCCCCTCGTTTGCTATGCTCTGGTCATCGTGACCGAGCCTCAGCTCGTTCGAGTGCAGTATGACGTGCCGCGCCATCGGGACGCGTGGGAGCTCGCCGAGGAGACGATGCCGGAATCTGTCGTTCACGACGCGGCAGTCGAGCTTCTCAAGGCGTTGCTCGACCTTTGGGCGCAGCGAGCGGGCAGCTTCGTGGCCCGCAACCTCGCCATCCGGTGGGTCGAAGAGCGCCCCCAAGTAGGCGTCGACCCGGATGTCTCCGTCTTTCGTTCCCCGCCGCCCGACCACGCCGACCTGCGCAGCGTGCGGACGTGGATGCCGGGCCACGCCCCACCGGCGATCGCCATCGAGGTGGTCAGCGAGACCAACTCGGTCAAAGACTACGCCTCCGCGCCCGACAAGTACGCCGCGAGCGGCACGTCGGAGCTGTGGGTGTTCGATCCGCTCCTCGCCGGGCCCAGAGCACACGGCGGGCCCTATCGCCTCCAGGTTTGGCGACGGTCGGCCGACGGGCTCGTGCGCACCTATGCAGGCGACGGCCCCGGCTTCTCGGCCGAGCTCGGCGCGTACCTGGTCGTCGTCGAGGGCGGCCGCAAGCTCCGGATCAGCGGAGACGAAGCAGGCGCGCAGCTCTGGCCCACGGCCGCCGAGGCGGCGCTCGCGCGCGTTGCCGAGCTCGAGGAACAGCTCCGCCGTCGAAGCTGAGGGCGCGCTGCTCAGCCGATGGCGCGGCGCTCGAAGCAGTCGCCAGGGACCTTGGAGCGGCGCCGCACGAGCGAGGTGGCCTCGACGAACGCGGTCGTGATCTTGTCGTGGTAGCCGCTCGCGTCGGGTAGCCCCGCGACCTGCGTGCCGTAGTGGCGAACGATGCGGGCCATGAGCACCTCACGCAGGTATTTGCCGACGAGCGACGCGATCGAGACGAGCTTGTCGGAGGCGTCGGCGTCCATCAAGAACCGCATCTCGCCCAGGCCGGGAAAGTAGTACGCGCTGCGCTCTTTGCGCTCTTCGAGCACGGAGCAGAGGCGACCCGAGAGCGGCCCGAACACCGGCTCGTACTGGCGCAGACCGCCGACCTTGCCGCAGACCGCGAGCACCGGCCCCGCCGCGCGCTCGCGGAGCGCGAGGACCAGGCGCTCCATCGCGTGCAGATCGACGACGAAGCGGCTGCGACCGGCGTCGACGGCCTCGTTCAGGCGCTTGGTGCAGACGACGACCGAGCGCACGCCGACGAGCTTGACCCCCGTCTTCTCGAGCTTCTTGAGGTCGCCGCGGACGCCGCGCAAGAGCTCGTCGGGCGCGACGAGCGGCTCGCCCTCGGTGCCCCAGCACTGCGGCCGCACGTGATCGGGGCAGGGCCGGCGCAGCTCTTCACCCGGGTCGAGCGAGATCGCGTCGACGATCTCTTCGACCGTGCGCGCGGAGCGGCCCTCGGTCTCGGCGAGCACGCGGGCCCACGCCTCACCCAGCGACACGTCGCCGTGGGCGACGAGCTCTTTGCTGTCGCCGACGCGGGCGCGCATCGCGCCGCGCGCGCGGCGCTCGACGACCTTGTGCCCGTTTTCGGCGATCTCGGCCATGACGGCGGTGATGAGCATGGGCCCGAGGCGCGGCCCCACGCCGTTCTCGTCGACCCCGATCCGAAAAGCAGGCGGCGTCGTCATACCTCGGCCGTGACCTCGACCACCTGCTCGAACGTTGTCTCGCCCTCGAGCATCTTGCGGATCGCCGCCTCGCGAAGCGTCAGCATGCCGTCCTTGGTCGCCTCTGCCTTGATCAGCGACTCGTCGGCGCGATCGTGCACCAGCTTGCGCAGCGCGGGCGTCACGCGCAAGAGCTCGACGATCGCGCTCCGGCCCTTGTAGCCCGTCTTGCGGCACTCCGAGCAGCCCTTGCCGAAGCGAACCAAGATCGCGCCCTGCGACACGTCGAGCCCCAGGGTGTCGGCCTCTTCGTCGGTGAGGGTGCGCTCGGCGGCGCAGCCCTCGCAGATCTTCTTCACCAATCGCTGGGCCATGATGCCGACCAGGGTCGACGCGAGGAGAAAGTCTTGCACCCCGAGGTCGAGGAGGCGCGTCACCGCGCTCGCGGCGTCGTTGGTGTGGAGAGTCGAGAAGACGAGGTGGCCGGTGAGCGCGGCCTGGATGGCGTGGCGCGCCGTGTCCAGATCGCGGATCTCGCCCACCATGATGATGTCGGGGTCCTGGCGCAGCAGGGTGCGGAGGATCTCGGCGAAGCCGAGCCCGATCGCGGGCTGGATCGCGGTCTGGTTCAAGACCTCGAACACGTTCTCGATCGGGTCCTCGATCGTGGTGACGTTCACGTCGCCGGTGGCGAGGCGGCGCAGCGACGTGTAGAGCGTCGTCGTCTTGCCGGACCCGGTCGGGCCCGTCA
>CALKVR010000810.1 GCA_938004815.1 uncultured Polyangiaceae bacterium
CTTCGTCTCCTTCTCGGGCTCGGCCACCTGCTCGCCGAGCGCACCTCTGCCTTCGGGCGGCGATTGGGTCCACCTCCTCGGCAGCTACAGCGACGGCACCGCGCGCCTCTTCATCGACGGGAGCCTCGCGGCCGAGTCGCCTTGCGATGCCCCCGCGGTCGATGCCAGCGCGCGCTTCACGATCGGCCGCTCCGAGAACAACCTGTTTCCGTTCGCGGGGGATCTCGACGACGTCGCCTACTACGCCAAGCCCACGGTCGAGGCGTTCCGGGCCGGCGACCTCGGGTGTGAGTCGGCTGTATTTCGCTTCGACTTCGAAGGCGTGGAACGTCGCTGGCGGCCACGGT
This sequence comes from uncultured Polyangiaceae bacterium, assembly GCA_938004815.1. Classification (GTDB taxonomy): domain Bacteria; phylum Myxococcota_A; class Polyangia; order Polyangiales; family Polyangiaceae; genus Xiheicaenibacterium. The sequence continues at coordinate 348 of CALKVR010000810.1, forward strand.
CGGCGTCGCCGACGGTGCCGAGGCGACGGATCCGGTCTTCACGTGCCCGTGATCGAGCACGGCTCCGTCACCAACCCTCGGATCCCGGCTCGCCCTTGAACGGCCCCACGAGCTCGGGCGTGATCCACCCGCCGTAGAAGCGCCCCGGCTGCGGCAAGACGCGCGCGCCATCGACGGTCGCGTCGACGAGGGACGCGTAGAAGGCGACGTGCCCCACCAGCACCGACGCCTCGTCGAACGGCGCTTCGTACGACCACGCGACGCGTGCGGCGTGGCGACCGCCTGCTCGCAGATCGAAGTACGTCGCCTCTCCTTTCCACTCGCATCGCGATCCGCCAGCCGCGCGCTCGAGGTGCTCCATGCGGACGTCGGCGCGCGGCAGGTAGAACGTCGGCGGATGCGAGGTCTCGAGCACGCGAAGCGCGCTGGTGGTGTGCGCGATCTCGACATCTGCGAACGACACGATCACCTGGCGAGAATCGGCCACGATGCGCGGAGGTCTGGGGTAGTCCCACACGGACTCCTGCTCGGGCCCGGGTTCCCGGGCAAATGGCGGCCGCCGCTGTCCGCGGTTCACCCACCCCTCGCGACCGAGCTCCGCCCATGTCGGCAGCTTTGTCATGTTGCCCACCATGGTGACGCGGCTGCGCTCAGCAGTCGAGCAGGTCGGGGCGTGATACCGTCGCCGACATGAGAGAGCACACGCCGTTATCCAGCATCGGAAGTTGCAGTCTCATTCTCGCGCTGGCCGGCTGCGGCGGCGCCGTCGGCTCGGGTGTCTCGGTGGGCAAGATTGGGCAGCAGCTGTCGGTTCATGCACAAGTCGTCCCGCAGGGCGGTGAAGCGTGCGCCCTGAAGAGCGGCCTCGGCCAACAGCAGGGGCCCGAGAAGCCGATCGACACGACCTGCGAGAAGGAGCTCAAAGCCGACCGCGTCTGGAACGGCGCGCTGCACGCGCTCGCCGCCTACGGCGACACGCTCGGCACGGTCGCCGGCGGGGCCGGGTCCGACACCAGCGGCCAGATCGAGGCCGCGAAAGCGCTCGGTTTGAACGGCGCACAAATCA
>CALKVR010000811.1 GCA_938004815.1 uncultured Polyangiaceae bacterium
GCGGCGGTGGACGCTCGTCGTCGGCGGGATGGCGGTCGCGCTGGTGATCGCGAGCGCGGTGGTCGGCCTCCGTCGTGAGCTCCGAGGGGCCGCGCTTCGGGGAGCCGCGCTTCGGGGAGCCGCGGCTCGGGGAGCAGGGCGGCGCGCCCTCGCCCTCGGCGGGCTGGTCGCCGCCGTCATCGGCGCAGACCTCACGCTCCGGGTCCAGTTCGCACGCGCGCAGGCGCGACTCCACGACGCGGTCGAGAGCCAGTTCGCCCTCTTCGCGAGCCTCGAGCCGCCGGCGGTCGCGGGGCTCGAGCCCGAGCGCTACCGCCCGGGCTCGGCGCCCGCGCTGCAGATCGCGCGCAACTCGGTGGCGGTGAACGCTCGGCCGCTCGTGCCGCTCGGCGCGATCGACTTCGACGAGGGCTCCGCCGACGTCGCGCGCGAGATATCGCGCGCCCTCGCCGCGCGCACGGTGGATGGCCACGACGCGCGACTGTCGGTGTCGATCGATCGCGCGGTGAGCTGGAGCGCCGCGGGCCGGCTCCTCGAGCTGGCCCGGCGCGCCGGGGCCGAGCGGGTCGAGCTCCTGTTCACGCGAGGCTCCGCCGCGGCGCTGCCAGAGGGCGCACCGCCCGAGGCGACGTGGGTCCTCGCCAGCGACTTCGTGGCGCTCCCGATCGAGGTCGGCGCCGGAGGCGTCGAGGCGCCGCCCGAGGCCCCGTTCGAGGTCGTGGCAGAAGCGATCGTGGCGCGCGCTCGCGCCGGCGAGGTGCCGGTGCGCGTCGCGTTGCCCGCGATCAGCCGATGACGGGGTAGCGGCGCGCGCGGTAGAGCGCGTCGAGCCCGGCCTGCATCCTGCCGAGGACGGTCTCGAAGCCCCGCTGCACCGCGGCGTCGTCGTCGGCGTCGCCGGCGAGCTCGATCGGCTCGAGCACCTGGGTGGTGATCTTGGCCGGCAGCGGGAGCTGGGGTAGCGCGGGCAAGAACCACAGCCCCCACGGCAAGCCCGCGACGACGGGGAGGACGTCGCCGCTGCGCACCATGCTCCGGAGCCGCAGCCACCGCGCGAGGCGCGCGCCCCGCCGGATGACGAAGAACGTCTCGTGTGACCCGGCGCTCACGAAGGGCAAGATCGGGATCTTGTGGCGAAGCGCCTGCCGAACGAACCCGGTGCGGCCGCCCAGATCGATGCGCCCGCGCTCCGAGAAGGGCCGAAAGCTCTCTCTCGCCGCGCCCGGAAACACGAGCATCGAGTGGCCCGCGCCGATCACCGCGTCCATCACGTGCCGATCTGCCGGCACCAACCCCGACCGCGGGAGCAGGTCGGTGAACGGGCGGAACGTCGCGTGGATGAGATCGTGGGCGAGGACGTAGAGCGGCCGCTCGAAGACGAAGTGATCGTACCAGGCGACACCGAAGCAGATGCCGTTCAGCGGCAGGACGCCGCCGTCGTGGTGGGTGACGATCAAGCACTGGCCGCGCGGCACGCGCTCGAGCCCCCGCACCTCGCTCCGGAAGTACGTGCGCACGACGGGTGAGAAGAACGCGTGCGAGCGCCGCACGGTCTTCATGCACACTTCGGGCACGACGGACATCGAGCCCAGACTCTACCAGCGCGCAGCGAAAGGGCGACCGTCCGAACGTCAGGCCGCGCGGGATGCCGGCAGCGGAGCGGACGCCCGCGCGAGCCCGGGGCGGCCGCGCCCAACGAACGCGGCGATCTCGCGGGTGACCGTCTCCGGGCGCTCGATCATCGGCATGTGCCCGCACGACGAGAGGAGACGCAACGTCACGTCGGGCAAGCGCTTCGAGAGCGTGGCCGCCGCCTCGGCGGGGACGAGCTTGTCGGCGTCGCCCCACACGACCAGCACCGGGACCGAGAAGCGGTGGGCGTTGTCGAGGATGGTCGGCACCACGAGATCGGGCACGAAATCGCTCATGACGCGGGCCATCTCGCGCAGCGTCGGGAACTTGGGGCGATCGAGCGCGTCGCGGACGAACTTCTCGGTGTAGGCGTTCTTCTCGACGAGCACGAGATCGAGCAGCGGCATCGCGAGCCGCTCGAGCGAACGCTCGAGCACCCAGGGGCGGAGGAACGTCTTGACCGCCGCGTGCGCGGCCGGCCCGTACGACCTGAGCCCCGCCGAGCTGATGAGGACGAGCCGCTCGACGCGCTCTGGATCGCGGAGCGCGGCCTCGGCCACGACCGCGCCACCGGCCGAGTGGCCGGCGAGCGTCACGCGCTCGAGGCCGAGCGCGTCCATCACCTCGAGCACGTCGCGCGCGTACCCGCCGAGATCGTAGCGACGGCGCTTCTTGTGCGAGGCGCCGCACCCTGGCAGGTCGAGCCCGATCACGCGGTGCCCCGTCGCCGCGAGCCGCGCGGCGACGTGCTCGAAATGGGTGAAGTCACCCACGAGCCCGTGGACGAAGAGGATCGCGGGCCCGTCGCCGTGATCGAAGTAGGCGACGTCTCCGTCGCTGATGCGCGCCCTCTTGGTGGTGAACGGAAACTTCGATCGCCCCTGCGTTTGCTGCATCGATCGGAACGTTAGCGCGCGCGACGTGCGCGGCCCAAGCTTCGGCAACGTTCGAACGACGCGAAAAATGCTTCGCGCCAAGGATGTTCAGAGGACATCGGCTCGGTGAGAACGGCGCTACGCGGCGGCGCTTCCGCTCGCCACTGATGCGGCCTAGCTTGACCCGCATGACGCCCCTCACCGACCTGCCGACGTGGAAGTCGCTCCTCTCGCATCGCGACGGGCTCGCCGGCACGACCATGCGCGAGCTCTTCGCCGGCGACGGCGGTCGGTTCTCGGCCCTGTCCAAGCGCCTCGATCTCGGCCCGAGCGGCTCGATGCTCGTCGACTACTCCAAGCAGCGGTCGACGCGCGAGACGCTGACGCTGCTCGCCGCGCTCGCGTCCGAGCGCGCCCTCCCCGAACGCATCCGCGCCATGTTCGCGGGCGAGAAGATCAACACGACCGAGCGGCGCGCCGTCTTGCACGTGGCGCTGCGAAACCGCTCGGCGCGGGCGATCACCGTCGACGGCGGGGACGTGATGCCGCTCGTTCGGGCCGAGCTCGATCACATGAAGCGCGCGAGCGAGGCGGTGCGCTCGGGCGCTCATCGCGGCTACACCGAGAGGCCCATCACCGACGTCGTGAACATCGGCATCGGGGGCAGCGACCTCGGCCCGCTCATGGTCACCGAGGCGCTCCGGCCGTACCGAGCCGGTGGCCCCGATGCCCACTTCGTCTCGAACGTCGACGGCACCCACATCGCCGAGACCCTGCGCCGGGTGAGCCCCGAGACGACGCTGTTTCTGGTCGCGTCGAAGACGTTCACGACCCAAGAGACCCTCGAGAACGCGCGCACCGCGCGGGCGTGGTTCCTGGAGAGCGCCAAAGACGAAGCCCACATCGCGAAGCACTTCTATGCGCTGTCGACCAACACGAAAGAGGTGGCGGCGTTCGGGATCGACCCCGAGAACATGTTCGGGTTCTGGGATTGGGTGGGCGGCCGTTACTCGCTGTGGTCGGCGATCGGCCTCTCGATCGCGATCGCCTGCGGTTACGATCGGTTCGAGGAGCTGCTCGACGGGGCCCACCGGGTCGACGAGCACTTTCGCACCGCCGAGCTGGGCGACAACATCCCTGTCATTCTCGGGCTCTTGGGCATCTGGAACACCAACTTCTGGGGCGCGGCATCCCACGCCGTGCTGCCCTACGACCAGTATCTGCACCGGCTGCCCGCGTACCTGCAGCAGGCCGACATGGAGAGCAACGGCAAGGGCGTGACGCTCGACGGCGACCGCGTCGCCTACGACACCGGACCGATCTTGTTCGGCGAGCCCGGGACGAACGGGCAGCACGCCTTCTACCAGCTGATCCATCAGGGTACGCGGCTCGTGCCTTGCGATTTCCTGGTCGCGGCCCGGACGCACAACCCGACCGGCCGGCACCATCGCCTGCTCGTGGCCAACGTGCTCGCGCAAGCCGAGGCGCTGATGCGCGGCAAGACCGAGGCCGAGGCGCGCGCCGAGCTCGAGGCCCAAGGCCTCTCGCCCGACGCGGTGAGCGCCCTCGCGCCGCACAAAGTGTTCACGGGCAACCGCCCGTCGACGACGTTCCTCTACGATCTTCTCGACCCGCGCACGCTCGGGGCGATCATCGCGCTCTACGAGCACCGCGTGACGCTGATTTGCGCGGCGGCGGCGGCACCCTGTTTCGCGAGC
>CALKVR010000812.1 GCA_938004815.1 uncultured Polyangiaceae bacterium
GCCCGAGGGAGAGCGCGTGACGGCCAGCTTCGGGGTCGCGAACACGGTCGACTCCGGCTCCGAGCTCGACGCGCTGCTTCGCGCTGCCGACGACGCCTTGTACGCCTCCAAGCGAGGCGGCCGCAATCGGGTGAGCATCGCGCCCGCGTCGTCCAAAGGGGAGGCGTGATGAAGCTCGTGCGGCGGCAGGTGCTCGCGGCGCTGGGCGGCCTCGGCTTCGCCGCGACCGCCGGGGCCTGCCGTGGCACCGAGCCTGCTTCGCGCGACGCCGCCGACCCGCTCGACCGTCTCCGGCCGGATGGTCGAGAGCCGGATTTGGTGCGCGTCGGCGTGACCCCGACCTCGGGACAGGCGACGGCGGCGCTCCTCGATCCGCTGGTCGCGTACCTCGCGTCGGCCCATGGGCTCCGCGCCGAGGTCGCGACCTCGCCGTCCTATGACGAGCTCGCGACCGCCATCCGCGAGGGGCGCGTCGACGCCGCGTTTTTCTCGCCCCTCGCGTACGTCAAGGCACGGGCGACGATGCCGGCCGTCGCGGTGGCGGCAGCCGCCCGCGCCGGCTCGCCCACGTACATCGGGTATTTGGTGACGGCCGAGGACGATACGGCCGATGGCCTCGCAGATCTTCAGGACCGCAGCGTCGGTTGGGTCGATCGCAACAGCACCTCCGGCTACCTGTACGCGCGCGCGCTGCTTCGCTCGCGTGGTCTCGACCCCGACACGTTCTTCTCCGAGCAGCGATTCTTCGGCGACCACGTCTCGGTGATCGAGGCCGTCGCGGGCGGCGAGGTCGACGTGGGCGCGACCGCTTCGCCGTTCGTCGACGCCGAGCCGAGCCGCGGCGCCATCGCGTCGGTCAAGGTCGTCGCCAAGACCGCGCGCATCCCCCTCGACTGCGCGGTCGTCCACGATGGTCTCTCGCGGAGCGTGGCCAAGCGCTGGCGCCGGGCGCTCTTCGAGCTCGCGTCGGACCACGCCGCCTCCGAGCGCCTCGGGCATGCGTGGGGCATGAGCGGCTTCGTCTCGATCGAGCCGTCGCACTACGACGGCATCGAGGCGGTGCTGGATGAAGAGACCAAGGGGTGATCTCGAGGTATGCGGGTCTGTGTTACGGGGCCGCGGGCTCCGTCACGCCGGCCTTCGCGATCCAAGCCGACGTCGTGGCCGAGGGCGCGAGGCGCCCATCGCGCAACGTGAACTCGAGCGTGAACGGCTTGGCGCCTAGCGCCGCGCCCAGCTCGCTCGACTTGGTGTGGGTCTCGCAGGTGGCGAGGTACGCCTTGTGCGAGCCACTCTGCTTGGCGAAGGTGCCGGCGACGCGCACGCGAGTCTTGCCCGGCTCGTCGTCGACGGTGAGCGCGTCGATGTCGCCGTAGGTGACCAGCTCACCCGGCGATGTGCCCGACATGCACCTGAGCGGCGCGGTGCTGGCAAAGAGGCTGGTCGGATGCCAGGCCGCGGAGTCGATACCCTCGGGATCGACCGCGCGGAGGTCGACCGGATCGTAGACGCCGATCGAGTAGTGGGTCATCCCCGCCGCCATCTTGTAGCCCTCCCGGCGAGCGATGCACACGAGCACCTCGCGTGCCCCTCGCGCGGCGGCGCCGCAGTGCACGAGATCGAGGCCGGGATCGTCGCGGAGCAGCCGGCGGCTCTTGCGGTCGACGAGCAGCGTGCCGCCGTAACCGAAGAGGCCCGGCTGACAACCGGAGTAGGTCAGCACTTCACCCGATGAGCCATCGGCGAGGAGCCTCGCGTCGAAGCGGCTGGTGATGACGAGCGCAGGGTCGGTGTCGCCGACCGCCTTCGTGACGGGGGCACCGGCTCGGGGGCACTCCCGGCAGCCGACCGCGGGACCACTCTCGCCGAGGACCCATGTTCGGTCGCAGACGCCGTCGAGCGCGGTGAGGATCCCCCGTACGTGGTCGTCCGGAGCGGGGCGAGGAGCAGCGGGAGGTGGGGCCTGCGGTTGGTCGCTAGACGGCGCCAAGGATGCAGAAGCCGAAACGGGGGTGGTGGTCACGCGGCGTGACACGGTTGGCGGCCGCTTCCCGCCAGGGCGCACGAGAGCAGAAGACCCACCGCTGGTTTGGAGCCGGTCCGTGTGCTCATGGGTCGAGCGTATACGACCGCGCGCGTGCCCTTACCGAGCCCCGGTCGATCCGAGCCCACTTTCCGTGATCGGTGGTGTCCGGCTGCGGGCATTCTCCGACACATCGCTCACCACCAAACACCGCAGCCCTTTGCGCGGTGTGCGGCGGGCCCACGCGACCGGAGCTCACAATGAAACCGATGCGATCACTCGTTTGTCTTTCGCTCCTGACGGCCGGCTTCATCGCCGCGTGCGGTGACGATTCCGGGGCTGGCGGCTCGGGCGGCGGCACCAGCAGTAGCAGCGCGTCGTCGAGCAAGAGCGCGAGCTCGAGCTCATCGAGCAAAGCGTCGTCGTCCTCGAGCAGCACCGCCACCAGCTCATCGTCATCGGGCTCGGGCTCCAGCTCGAGCACCGGCTCGAGCTCCTCCGGGGCTGGGGGCGGCGATGGTGGTGGCGGCGGCGCGTAGCGAAATCGAACCCCCGCGGGTGCGAGGCACCGTCAGCATGACTCAGGGTTCCCGTCAGGCCGTGAACTCGGTCGTACCTGCTTGGTCGACGTGCTTGGGCGGCTTCACCGCGTACGAGAGGGCGAGGATCTCGACGAGCACGACGCGGTAAATGGCGTGGACGTCGTCGACGTCCACGTCCTCGGCGTGGGCTTCGAGGGCGGCGTCGACGTGCTCGTGCACGAAGTGGATGAGGTGCGGCTGCTCCATCGCGACCACGTCGTCGGAGTCGACGACTTCGGCCGGATCGGCGATGCGGATCTCCTCGTCGAGCGTCAGCGATTCTTCGACCCCGGAGAGGCCCAGGGCGCTCACCTCGCCGAGCTCGTCTTCGAACGTGCGCTCGAAGCCGAGCCACACGGCGAGGGTCAAGAAGTAGCCGAGGGCGAGGGCGGTCTCGTCTTTGAGCTTGCCCAGGGCTTCGCTGATTCGTTCGGAGAGCGGGCCCTGCGTCGCCTCGAACCGCTCGAACGCCTTGTCGAGCTCGGCGCGCGTCGCGTCACCGTCCTCGGACAGCTCGTCCTCGATCTTGCCGAGGACGTGCGCCGGCACCTGCGCGAAGGCAGGGACGGGGCGGATGGCGGCGCGACGGACCCACACGGGAACCCTGCTACCTCACCGGAGCAGCGGACGCACGGCCCCACGTTCGACCCACCCTTCGTACGACCCCCAGCGGACGAGGACGTCGCCGTC
>CALKVR010000813.1 GCA_938004815.1 uncultured Polyangiaceae bacterium
CGCCGACCCGGGAGAAGGTCTCAAGGAGCAGAAGCACCTCGCGGGTCAGCGGCTGCGCAACCGGCGGAAGCTCGTCGGGGCGGACGCGGAGCGCGACCTCGGCGTCGGGGGACGGGAGCTCCGCGCGAAGTCTCGCCAGCTCGTCGAGCTGACGCATCCCTTCGAGAAGCAGCGCGCGGGCGACGGCTCGCGTCTCGCCGAACAGGCGACGACGCTCGGCCGCGCCGCCGCGGCGAAGCTGCTCACGACGCGGCAGAACGAGGGCGTGAGCTCACTGCTCGTCGAGCGCGTGCGAGCCTCCAAGCTGATCGACGCCGACGAGCTGCCCGACCCGGTCGAGTGTCCGCCCGAGCTCCAGAAGCCGGACATCGAAGAGGCGCTGCTGATCCTGGAGGCGGAGCCCCCGGCGCCCGGCGGGACGGCGCTCGACTGCTGGACCGAGGCCGTCGCTCGCGCCAAGAACAAGGTCGAAGAGGCCGAGAGCCCTGCCGTCCTCGCGCGCGCGGCGCTCGCCCTCCGCAGCCGCCCGCATCGCGCGACGCAGCTCAAGTCGTTGGCCACGAAGCTGATCGCCAAGGCGGCCCCCAACGGAGCGGGCGCGATCACCATGCCGCCCGGCTCGACGCGCGCGGACAGCGCCATCACGTACGCGGCGCTGGTCGCGACGGGCGGCTACGAGGGCGCCAGGCGGGACGCGCTCGTCGGTTGGTTGCTCGTGCAGCGCGACGCGCGAGGCGGCTTCGGCAACGCCGCCGCGACCCGCGCCGCGATCGACGCCCTGACGACGGGCATCGCGGCCGAGCGCGCGCGCGCCGACGCGGCCGTCGTCGTCGACTTCGGTGAGGCGGGGTCGCGCCGCGTGTCCCTGAAAGCCGACGACAGAGTCTCGGTCCCGGTCCCGCGCGGCGCGGCGACCGTGGTCCTGCGACCCGAGAGCGGGGGACCGGTGATCGCCCGGCTCGAACGCGACTTTCTCCGACCGTACAGCGTCCCGCCGCCGGCTTCGACGAGCGGCCTCGCGCTCACGGTCGAGTGGCCGTCCGATCCCAAGGTCGGCAAGGTCCAGAACCTCGAGGTCACCGTCGACGGCGCCGAAGAGAACCAGCGCGTCGAGGTTCGCATCCCGCTGCCCACCGGCGCGACCCTCGCCGACGCGGTGAGCGGCGTGCGCCAGGTCCAGGGCGCGCTCCTCCTGCGGACGACGGTCGGCAAGCAGAAGTCGACGACCATCCCCGTGCGCTTCTTGCTGCCCGGCGATCTCACGGTGCGCGAGGCGACGGCCACCGCCCTCGATCGCGACGCGGCCCCCGCCGTCGAGCGGGCCCGCCCGATCCGCGTGGAGAAGTAGGCCTATACTGGCGCGATGACGATCGGCGTCCGCGGACCGAGGCTCTGCGCCGCGTGCGCCCTCCTCCTCGCCGCGTGCCTCGAGCCGACGCAAGCGACGCTCGAAATCACGACCGACGCGCCCTGCGCAGGCCCTTCGCGCGACGCCGGCAGCCTCTCGTCCGTGTACGCGGGCGTCGGTTACGGATCCGTCACGCTCGAATCGGGCCCGAGCGCAGAGACGCACACCTGCGATGGCGGCGACATCGGCACGCTCGTCATCTACCCCGAAGACGGCGCCGAGCACGCGAACGCGGTCGTCGTCGGCGTCCTGGGGCAGGAGAGCCCGGACGTCTGCTTTGGTTTCGCTGACGGTACCGTCACGGATGCTCCCGCGTGCATCGTGGCGCGGCGACGCGTGGCGTTCGTGGCCCACAAGCCGCTCACCGTGCCCGTCACCCTGTACGCGGCGTGCGCCGGCGTGGCATGCGACGCCGGCTCCACCTGCCAACCGGGCGCGCCGCTCGACGCGCTCGGGCGCCCCTGCGTCGACACCGAGGTCGCCTGCGACGAGACGGGGCGGTGTGACGTCCCCCAACCGCCGGTGGGCAGCGGCGGCGGCGGCGTAGGCGGCAACGGCGGCAACGGCGGCAGCGGCGTGGGTGGCGGCGGCGGCTCCGGCGGCTGGAACGTCGAGCTGGTCCACACCGGCGTGCGGCACGTCTTCGGGTCGACCGATGCTTCGACCATCTACTTCAGCCGCAGCAGCCAGAACGGCATGGACCAGTGCGTGACGGTCGAGACGTGGATCATGGGGAGCACCACCGACCTCGGCCAGACGTGCGGCCCGGAGGCGGCGCACAGCCGCACGCTCCATGTGCCTCCGCTCGTGCCGCCCATCGCCGCGGTCGAGCTCGGCAACCTGGCCGTCGGCTTCGGCGGCGCCGAGTTCGAGCACACCGTCTTCGGCAACCAGATCGCCGACCTGTTCCTGCGTGACGAGAGCTCCCTCTACATGATCGTCCCGAGCGCGGTCACGAAGCTCGACCTGGCCACGGGCGATATCGACCCGGTGTTCCAGGCTCAAGGCAGCCACCTCTGGGTGCAACCAGGCGCCAACCCGGGCGCCGATCTCGTCGTCACCGCTGGCGACGAGAACGTCTGCTACGGCATCGTGGGCGACGCGTTCACGTGCCTCTCGAGCGCGAACCTCGTCGGCCCCTTCCTCGATCTCTGGGGCGCCACCGGTCGCGCGGTGACGATCGGCAGCACAGAGGTGTTCAACATCGAGCTCGACCGCACGCCGGTCTTGCTCACGACCGAGACCCCGCTCGGTCCGGAGGGTGAGGTCGTGGCGCTCCTGCGCGTCTTCGTCGCGACGAGCGGAAACGTCACCTGGGTCGCCGGCCGCGCCGGCGGAAGCGGCCTCCCGCTCTTCGTCGCGCGCGGCGAATGGCTCGCGGGCAGCGGCACCCACAGCTGGCGCTCCCACCTCTTTCCCGAATACCCCGCCGTTCCCCTCAGCCTGTGGGGCAGCGACGACGAGGCCTGGCTCGTCCTGAACACGGGCGAAGCGCTTCGGATCACGGGTCCGTTCTGAGCGCGAGATGCCTCGGCGCTTCTCTTGCCCGGGCAGGGGGCATTATAGTGTCATTGTAATCCGTACTTCCCCGGCAAGGAGACGCCCGTGGCCATCCAGACGCCCGCCATCCGGATTCTCGTGTGCGACGACGACAAAGCGATCTGCGACTACGTCGACACGCTCCTGTCCAAAGACGGTCATGAGGTCAAGACGCTGAGCGACCCCGGCGGCGTCGAGGACGAGGTCAAGAACGGCCACTACCAGATCCTCATCCTCGACCGGATGATGCCGAAGCTCGACGGCATCGAGGTGCTCAAGCGGGTGCGCAAGATCGACGATGACATTTCTGTCATCATGTTCACCGGGTTTCCCAGCCTCGACTCGGCGGTCGCGGCCATGAAGCTCCAGGCCGACGACTACCTCAAGAAACCGTTCAACGCCGAAGAGCTGCGTGAGGTCATCGACCGGATCGCCAAGCGCAAGGGCATCGTCCGCTCGGCCGAAGAGCAGCTCCACAAGGTGATCGGCGACACGATCCGGCGTCTCCGCAAGGACAAGGACCTCACCCTCAAGCAGATGTCGCACCGCACCGGCCTGTCGGTCTCGCTGCTCTCCCAGATCGAGCGAGCCGAGTCGAGCGCGTCGATCTCCTCGCTCTACAAGATCGCGGCCGCCCTCGGGGCCAAGGTGCAGGATCTCTTCGGCGGGTATTGAGGGCCCGTCACGTGTGCTGGTCGATCAGGATGGGGTTACCATCCGGGTCGACGACGATGAAGCTCCCGGGGCCCTTGTCCCCCGGGGTGTGCGCCTCCACCGGCTCGAGCCCGGCTGCCTTCACCCGCTTCAAGATCTCGCGGACGTCGGTGAACGCGGGGAGCGTGTTGCAGGCCGCATCCCAGCCGGGGTTGAACGTGAGCATGTTCCGCTCGAACATCCCTTGGAAGAGTCCGATGGTGGCGTCGCCGTTCCGCATGATGAGCATGCGCTCGCCGTCACCGGCATAGCGAGCGAACCCGAGCTTCTCGTAGAACGCGATGGACGCCTGGAGATCTTTGACCGTGAGGCTGACGGAGAAGGTGCCGAGGTCTTGGTTCGTTGCGGTCGTCATGGGTCCGCTTCTTAGCGGCGGGCGCGGGGGCTGACTTGTCAGATCTTGCGAATGTGGACTACCTGGCTCGGGTCAACCGAGCCCTCGACTACGTGGTCACCCACCTGGCCGAACCCCTGCGGCTGGAGGACGTGGCGAGGGTCGCGTGCTTCTCGCCGTTCCACTTTCATCGCATCTTCCGCGCGGTGGTCGGCGAGACGCTGCACGAGTTCGTCAAACGCATGAGGCTCGAGCGGGCGCTGTTCGTGCTCTCTCGGCCGAGCCCCCCGTCGCTGACCGAGCTCGCCCTCGCGTGCGGCTTCGCCTCGAGCTCCGACTTCAGCCGCGCGTTCAAGGCGCACTACGGCGTAGCGC
>CALKVR010000814.1 GCA_938004815.1 uncultured Polyangiaceae bacterium
GAACTACGCAGCGTCGATCACCGCTCGCGTCGAGGCGCGCTTTCGCACGCGCACGATCGCGTGGCGAACCCAGCAGAAGAGCGGCACCGACCCGATGAACCTGTTCTTCTTCGATGGGCTCGCGACGCTCAAAGAGCACAACCCGAATTTCGACTTCGCGACCATCCGCGTCGATCGCTACCTCGCCGAGAACCCGACGGCGCTCGACAATGTTCCGTCGCCGGATCGTGAGACCGTCAAGCTGCGTCTCAAGACGATGGAGCGGCTCTACAACGTGACGCAGACGTTCGCCGAGATGGACCACCTCATGACGGTCGGCATCACCTCGGCGACGCAGATCCACGAGATGGGCCGGTCGCGGTTCACCAAGGCGGTCGGCCCCGTCATCGCAGCGCCGGCTGCAGCGGTGCTCTTCGAGAACGCGTGCTGGACGATGGCGGCGACCAAGTCGCTCTACGCCCAGAACAGCCCCAAGCTCCAGAAGACCAAACCCAAGGTCATCGCTGACCTCGTCACGGTCACCCCCCTCGGGCTGCCCGAAAAGATCGCCGACTGGACGACCCTCTTCGGCACGCTCGACGCGTGCTCGTGCGAGCACTGCCAGTCGGTGTACGGCCCGGCCGCGTACCTCGTCGAGCTGCTCCGCTTCCTCGCCAAGCAGGACCTGGCGAACCCCGCGAACGGCACGGCGCTCTCCAAGTTCTTCGGTCTCCGACCCGATGTCGAGATCCTCGCGCTCGGCTGCAAGAGCACCGACACGCCGCTGCCGTACATCGACCTCGTCAACGAGATCCTCGAGGTCAAGACCGCGAACGAGCTGATCTCTCCGGATCCTTCCCTACCCGCCGGTCCGATCGACACGAACCGTGAAGCGGCTGAGCTCCTGGGTGCGCCTGAGACCCCGTACCTCGCGCAGTTTACCCACGCGTATCGGTACTTCGCCGGCGAGACGATCGGCTCGAACCCCGTCGTCGCGTACCCGCCCGCCTCGGTCTTCAACCTCTGGGACGAGGAGACGCGCGTCCTGCTCGAGCACCTCGGTGTTCCGCGCCACGAGCTCTACCGCGCTCTCCAGGGCGCATCGCCCCCGACCGACTACCCAGATTGGATCGCCGCCGAACGGCTCGCCGTGAGCCGTCGTGCGTACAGGCTCATCACGGCGCTCGATCCCGGCGATCAAGCCTTGTGGGGCCTCGACGCGAGCTGGGTCACGAGCCTCGGCGGAATGCCGCTGTTCCTCCAGAAGGGTCGCATCACGTTCGACGAGGCGCGAGAGATCCTCGCGGGCTCGAGCGCCACGACCGGGGCGACAATCGTCACGGATCCCGCCGACCCCTGCGACACCACCAAGATGACGATCAGCGGGCTGACGTCGGCTAAGCTGAACCTGATCGCCCGCATCCTGCGGCTCCGGCGCGCGCTCGGGTGGACCATCCACGAGACCGAGCGAACGGTCGGCACCCTGGGCGCGGGGACCATCGACCCCACGTTCGTCAGGACGGTGGCGCGTCTCGAAGACGTGCGCGCCCGGCTCCGCCTCTCCCCCCTCGCGGCCTCGGCGCTCTACGCCGATCTCGCCCGGCACAAGGGCATCCTCCCGTACTCGTTCTTCGGCACGGTCTTCTTGAACAAGACCGTCGCCGATCCCGACTCCGTGGCCTTCGCCGAGATCGACGCCACCGGTGCACCCACCGGGTCCCCCGACCTGAACACCCACAAGCCAGCGATCTTGTCGTCGCTCGATCTCGCCAACGCGGACTACGTGCTCTGCGTCGCGCCCGACGCGGGCTCGATCGCCGCAGGCAACGCGCTCCAGCTCCACTACCCGGTCGGCACCGTCGCTTTGACGCTCGAGTCGCTCTCGCGCCTCTACCGCGTCGTCACCTTCGCCCGCGGGCTCCGCATGCCCCTGCGCCTCTACCTCGTTCTGCAGGCCTACTCCGGCGCGGCGGTGCTCGCGGGGGACGGCGCAGGCGCCCACCCGGACGTCGCCGTCGACTTCTTCGGCATCGTCGACACCCTCCGCGGCCTCGGCGTCGACATCGCAACCCTCGACTTCTACCTCCGCGACTTCGCCACCCCCGACTCCGGTCTGCGCCCTTCGGATGACGAGGTGTTGGCATGGGAGACCGAGCTCTCGGGCGCGGTCCTCCAGAGCATGGCCGTCGCCGATGGGATCGAGGACCCCGACGGCGCGCTCACCATGAAGCTGCTCGGGGTCCTGTTCCCGACGCCCAGCACCTTCCCCGCCGAGGTCGAAGCGATCATCAAGACCGGCATTGCCCCGCCGATCGCCAGCCAGCTCGACGCGCTAGAGCCCTACGTCCGAGACTTCCCCGAAACCAAGATCCGGATCAACGCGATCGGCGGCCTCACCCAGCTCGCGGACCGGTACACCTACCTCGCGCGTCAGCTCGCGCGGTACATCGACTCGTCCAACCTCGTGGTCCAGTGGATCGCCGAGCGCTTCGGCATCGACGCGACCACCGCGCGCCACCTCACCGGCACGCTCGTCTTGAAGCGAAGCAACGGGCAGTCCGCAATTCGCGCGTTCCTGCCCGATCTCGAGCCGGCCGGCCCGCCGGGCTCCCTCGAGGGCGATCAGGCCGAGCGCCTCCCTCTCCTCCGACGCATCCAGAAGGCAGCCGGCATCGTGCGCCAGCTCGGCCTCTCGGCCAAGGAGTGCCAGCAGATCTGGCCCGCGACCGGCGGTGCCGGAGATCTCCCCTTCGTCGACCTCGACGCGCTGCCCGTCTCGCCGCCCACGACGCCGCCCACCGACTCGACCGAGAGCGATCGGTTCGGCAAGTGGCTCGAGCTCGCCCGCCTCGTCGAGCTCCGCCAAGGCTGGAAGGCTGGCTCCGAGAACCTCTTCGCCATCTTCACCGCCGCCACGGTCCCCGAGACCCTCGCCCAGATTCAAGCGCGGATCGCCGCAGGCGCCGGGTGGCCTCTCGAGGACGTCGTCAAGCTCTCCGACCTGTTCGGCCTGGCCGCATCCTCCGACTTCAAGCACGAAAAGGGCCTTCTCACGCTCACGCGCGCCATGCAGCCCGTTCTCCGTCTCGGCGCGCCCGCGGGCGAGGTCATCGACTGGCTCGACCCGACCGTCGGCGTCCCGTCCGACCTCGACCCCGACACACCGGCCAAGAACCCCGTCGGCGTCGCGCGCTCGGTCCGCCGCTTCGCCCGCTCACGCAACGGCTCCGGAGACTGGTCCGCCGTCGTCCGACCCCTCCGTGACGCTCTCCGCGAGAAGCAGCGCGACGCCCTCGCCGAGTACCTGCTCCACGCCAAGAACAAGACGATCACCCGCGACCTCTTCGAGGACGTCTTGGTCGACGTCGAGATGAGCCCTTGCCAGCTCACCTCGCGCATCGTCCACGCCACCGGCAGCGTCCAGACCTTCGTCCAGCGCGCGATGCTCGGCTACTACGACGACTTCGAGATCGACGAGGCCGGCGCCGGCCAATGGCGCTGGATGAAGAGCTACCGGGTCTGGGAGGCGAACCGAAAGATCTTCCTCTACCCCGAGAACTGGATCGAGCCCGACCTCCGCGACGACAAGTCGCCCCTCTTCGACGCCTTCGAGCGCCAGCTCCGCCAAGGCCCCGTCACCCTCGAGCGCATCGAGGACGCCTACCGCGCCTACCTCGAGAGCCTCGAAGAGCTCTCCAGCCTCGACATCCGCGCCACCTACGTCCACGTCAAGAACGCCGAGACCGCCACGCACCCCCTGTTCGAGAACCGCACGTACCACGTCTTCGCCCGCACCCGATCGCCGCACCGCTACTACCACCGCCGCCACGAGGACGGCGCCTGGCGCCACTGGGAAAAGATCGACGTCGACGTCGAGGGCGACCACCTCGTGTCGCTCTTTCATCAAGGCTCGCTGTACCTCTTCTGGCTCGTCTTCGAAGACGTCGCCCACCCCATCGCGCCCGCCGACGGCGAGGACCCCTACCTCAACACCCGCGTCAGCATCCGCTACGTCGAGCGCCGCAACGCCGGGTGGAGCGCGAGCCAGCTCGTCACCACCTTCGAGCTCCGCTGCGCGCCGCCGACAGACCGGCTGAGCTTCCATGTCGCGTCCGAGAGCAGCGGGCGAATCGTCTTTCAGCTCTTCGGGACGGGCTTCATCGGCTCGGCTGACGCTTTCGGCCCCGATCTGAGCTGGGTATCGACTGCCCCATGGAACCAGGCCATCCCCCTCTTCCCGACTTCCATCGGTCTCGCCACGTATTGGTGGGACCCGCTCCGCCCTCTCGAGATCGAGTCGGACGTGCAAGGGATAAGCGCTCTCCAGCCGAGCTCCGTGCCGTCACTCCAATCGCTCGACCCCGCCGTGGGCGACGTCGGCAAACCGCACGCCACGGCAAAGGTAGGGCAGGACTTCGTTCGCGTCGCTCCCCTCATCAACGACAATCTGCTTCGGCTCTACGTCGCCAACGATGACAGCGTCGTCCCGCCGGACCCCCAGATCCTCGCGAACGTCCCCAAGCCGTTCCGCCTCGTCGTTCCGCGTGAGCCCGAGCCCACGTACGAGCGCAAGATCGTCATCCTGCAAGATCGCTTTCGCACGTTCGCCGCGCGCCTCATCGAGGCGGTGAAGTTCGAACAGACCGAGTCGCAGGTGAGCCTCAACAACGGCCAATCGCTCAACGGCAACTACAAGCTCACCAGCACGTACAAGGTCTACCGCTTCGAGCGGTTCGTCTCCTCGGGGGGCGACCGGCTCTTCAAGCACCCGACGCTGATCATGCGCTGGAAGTCGGGGTCGCAGTCGATCTACATCAACAACATCCTTTTCAGCCTGAGCTTCCCCATCGTGGAGCAGAGCGGGCACGCT
>CALKVR010000815.1 GCA_938004815.1 uncultured Polyangiaceae bacterium
GGGTTGATGAACGTCCAGTACGCGGTGAAGGGCGATCGGGTCTTCGTGATCGAGGTCAACCCGCGCGCGAGCCGGACGGTGCCGTTCGTGTCCAAGGCGACGGGCCGCCCGCTCGCCAAGATCGCGCTCCGCGCCATGCTCGGGCGCTCCCTCGCCGAGCTCGGCGTCGCCGACGCGGCCCGCCCCGCCCACATGTCGGTCAAAGAGTCGGTGTTTCCGTTCGCCAAGTTCCCGGGCGTCGACACGCAGCTCGGGCCCGAGATGCGCTCCACCGGTGAGGTGATGGGCATCGCCACCACGCTCGCCGAGGCCTTCGGCAAGGCGCAGATCGCGGCCGGTGTCCGCCTCCCGCGCAGCGGCAACGTGTTCATCTCGGTCAAGGACAGCGACAAGCCTGGCGCCTGCGAGGTCGCGCGGCGGTTCGTCCAGATGGGCTGGGGCATCGTCGCGACCGGCGGCACGGCCGACGCGTTCGCCAAACAGGGCATCCAGGCGACCCGTGTGAAAAAGGTGCGCGAAGGCTCGCCGCACATCGTCGACATGGTGCACGAGGGCAGGATCGCGCTCGTCGTGAACACCACCATCGGCGTCAAATCGATCCGCGACAGCTACTCGATCCGCCGGCAGACGCTGCTGTCGAACGTCCCGATCTGCACCACGATCGCGGGCGCGCTCGCCTACGCCGACGCCATCCAGGCCGAGGTGGGGGTGGAGCCCACGGTGCGGAGTCTGCAGGAGTGGAACAGGGGAAACACGCAACAGGCGACAGGCGATTGACAACCAACAGGTCGGAGCGCGCTGCCGCCCGACGCCTACGAAATCGCCGCAGTTCAGAGTTGATCAGGATTCGGGCGGGGGTCTTGCCCTTCGCAATAAAAGACCGCACAACGGGGCATGCGGTACGTCGCTCCGCTCGTGCTGGGCGCTCTCGGCTGCGATGACGGGACGGTGGTGGTGCGTTGCTCGGACGACGCGCCGGTCGACGAGTACGGCCTCTATGCGTGTGGCGAAGCCAAGGTGCGGCGAGAGCCGGTCACCTGCGATCGCGGCATGTGCGAGACCGACGCCGACTGCGAGGCGGGCTGGGTCTGTTACTGCGGGCCGCTCGGGGCCAACCACGAGCCCAACGAGGGCATCTGCGCGCAGGCCGAGTGCGCCACCAGCGCCGACTGCGGCGCGGGGAGCGAGTGCATCGTGCTCGAAGACCGCCCCGACTGCGCGAACGCCTTCGTGGGCGTGCGCTTTTTCTGCACCACCGACGTCGACGCTTGCGCGTCGGTCGAGAGCTGCGGCGACGGGCGCGGCTGCTACGCCGGCGAGGGCGAGGGGCTCGCCTGCGACGACGCCCCCGTGTGCGACGAAGGTTGAGCCTGGATTTCAGGCCGAGCCCGGCCTCAGGGCCCGATGACGAGGCGCTGCGACAGCGCGTCGTCGGCCTTCTGGCAGAAGTCGCGGAACGCGGCGTACTCGCTGGGCGCGATGCGGCTCTTCGTGATCGCGAGCTTGCTCTTCACGACGACCTTGCTGCCCTCGTTCGACACCTCGAGCTCGACGAAGCCGACCGGCGTCGTGAGCTTGATCGGCGCGGGCATGCGCCTGACCTTCATGCCCGGCGGTAGCTTGATGACGCGCTCCTCGTCCGACGTCGTGAGCGCGCCGACGACGACGTCGGTCTGGCGCGACGAGAGCGAGCCCACCGTGCGCGCCAGATCGAGAGACGCGGCGACGGGCAAGCTGAGCGCGTCGCCCTCACGCCGCGCCGCCGCCACCGCACGGCCTTTGACCGTGATCCGGAACGGCCGCTCGATGTCGTCGGCGTCTTTCACGGTGACGCCGTCTTTCGGGATCTCGACGGTGCCGAAGAACGTGGTGAGGTCACGCACCGCCCGATCGACCCGCACGCTCGCGGCGTGGTAGCGCGACCGCCAAGCCGGAGCGTTCACCCCAGTCACGGTGGTGTCGAAGCCGAACGTCGCCGTACCGTCGGTCGCGAGCACGATCTCGATCTTGCGAAGGTGGGGCGACGCCGTGGCGGCGGGGTTCGGCAGGCGCACGAGCTTGCCCCCCGCATCCGACACGACGAGCGCCACCGCGTCGCGGTCCATCCCGGGCAGCTCGCTCGACCCCGAGCCTTCGGCGGTGCCGTCCAGGTAGAGGTCGAGCGAGGGGACGTAGGCGATGGCGTGATCGAACGCGGCCAGGCTGGGGGGCGCGCCTTTGGGCAGGTCGCCGCGCTGCTGCGTCCGCACGAGCACGAGATTCGCGGGGATGCCCAGCTCGCGCAGCAGGGTCACGATGACCGTCGCCTTGTCTTTGCAGTCGCCCCAACCGCGCGCGAGCGTCAGCGCGCAACGCCGCGGCTTGATGCCCTCGATGCCGAGCTCGAGCGCCACGTACCGGAGCTCGGTCGCGAGCTTGTAGACGGCCTTGACCTTGGCCGCGTCGTCCTTGGCCTTGGCCGCGATCTCTTTGGCGCGACGCCGCACGTCGTCGTCGACGTCGAGCTGATCGCGAGCGAGGCCGTAGTACCACTTGGCGAGCTCGTCCCAGCTCTTGAAGGTCGAGAGGTGGACTTGCCCGAGGATCTCGCCGTCGGGAGGCATGTTCGGCTCGACCGACAGCCCGGGGACGTTCTCGGCGACGAACCGGTAGGTGCGGTCGGTCGCGCCGTCGGTCACCGACTGCTTCACGCCGGGCAGGTTGTGGACGAACGTCGTGAGCGGCCGCGACTTGGGCGCGACCACGACGAGCTCGCTCGAGAGGGTCGCCCCGCGCGCCTGCATGTACTCGATGTCGTAGAACGCATCGGCGACCTCGTTGCGCGAAGCGACGTCGTCGATCCGGTAGCGGACCTCGACGACGTCGCCCGGCGACACGCGCGGGAACGTGACGGCGAACGCGCGCACGGACGTGTACATCGCCATGGCCGGGTTGTGGACGGCGCTCTCGCCGCTCTCGACCGCTTCGGCCACGGTGCCATCCGCGCGGAAGATGCGCGCCGCCCGCAGATCGATCGTCTGCTTCGAGCCTTCGTACTGGGTCAGGTACTGGCGCGCCTCGGCGGCGGCCTCGTCGGTCAGGGGTTGGTACGCCACCTGGTAGAACCGGCTCGCGAGCCCGTTCGGGTACACCGTCGTGACGGTCAGGCTGCGGAGGACGCGCGTCTTGTCGGTGCCCTTGGGGCGCTTGGCGAGCTCGAGCAGCTTCTCGCGGTCCCACGCGAGCGCCTCGTCTGCGCGGGGCTTGGGCGGGAGCAGGTGCTCGACGTAGGCGCGCACCGTCTTGTCCTGCGGGTAGAGCGCGAGCACGCGGCGGAGGTGCCGGAGCTGAAGCTCGCGGTCGCCCGCCTCACCGGCCAGATCGGCGAGGGCGCGGAGCGTGCCCTGGTCTTCGGGCGCGATCTCGAGGGCGGCCTCGAGCATCCGCCGCGCCTTGACCGTGTCGCCGAGCGCGCGGTGGGCGCGCGCGGCCGCCGTCTGCGCGAACACGAGGTCGGGCTCGGTGCGGACGACGCGCGCGATCCATTTCTCGGCTGCCGATTTGTCGCGCCGCGCGACCGCGCGATCGAGCTGGCGCGCGGCGAAGGCGGCGTCGTCGCCCCGAAACGCGTACCACCGAGCGTCGATCTCGTCGGCCTCGACGTCGCGCCCGGCCGAGCGGAGCTGCGCGGCGTAGATGCGCAGGAGCGAGACCGACCGCGGCGAGCGCTCGACGGCCCGCTCGAGGACGCTGAGGGCCGTCTGGGGCAAGCCCGCCTGCACGAACAGCTCGGTCCGCCCGAGGGCGGCCACGACGTTCGCCGGATCCGTCGCGAGCGCCTTGTCGAAATAAGGAGCGGCGTCGCGCCAGTTGATCCCCGTCCGCGCCAGGCGCGCCTGCATCAAGAGGACGGCGGCCGCGCCCTCTTCGTCGCCTGGACGAACGGCGGCTTCGGCGCGATCGATGAAGACCCGCCCCTGGTTGCGATCTTCGGCGAGCTCGGCCGCCAAGAGGAGGCGCTGCCAGGTCGGCTCGAGCTCGGCAGCGCGGCTCGCGAGGTCGCGCGCCCGGTGCTCACCGCGGGGGTTTCCGCGCGTGAGCTTGAGGTAACGCGCGTAGGCCTCGAGATCGGCGGCTCGGCCCCCCTTGCCTGCGGTCACCCGCTCGAAAGTCTGGATCGGACCCTCGAGCTTGGAGGGCGCCGGCTTCTTCGGCGGCGCGGCGACGGCGGCGTCGAACAGCGCCGGCTCGGCGATGGCCTCGAGCGCGTCCGTCTTGCCGCCCTTGTCGTCGCCGATGCGGACCGCGAGCTTGGGCGAGAAGGCGTCGCTGCAGATCTTCACCGTCAGCCGGTTCGCACCGCCCTGAACGTCGACGAGCGCGGCGGAGCGATCGAAGTCGAAGCCGCGGTAGGCCGCGTCTTCGACGACGGGCTGGCCGTTCCACCACACCTTGAAGGCGCCCTCGGCACCCACCCACAGGCTGGCGCGGGCCACGCTCGGTTTGTCGGCCCGTTGGCGCACGATCGTCGAGGCGTAGGCGCAGACCTCTTGCCGGGGTCTCAGCCAATCGCCGAGATCGAGCACGACGCTCTTGCGCTCGGGTATCACCGCGCGCCATCGAACCGGGCGCTCTTTGCCATCGAACGCGCGCCCGAAGACTATCGGGTCCGAGAGCTCGAGCTCGGGCTGGTAGGCCGTCCTGAAGCCGGTGCGGTTCTCGTCGTCGAAGGGGCCGATGAAGAGCCACTGATCGACGTACCCGAGCGCGCCCATTCGCGCCGCCGCCCCGTCGTAGTCGCCCCGGCGCGTGCGCGCCTCGGCCACGAGCACCTCGGCGTACACGCGCGCCGCCGGATCAGCCGCGCTGCGGCTCGCCGCCTCGAGCGCCGGCTCGATCGCGTCGGGGTCTACCGCATCCCACATCGCCTGGATGGAGCGGAGGGCGGCGTGCGCCTCGGGGCCCCGGGCCCGCTCGAGCGCCGCCACGTGCCGGCCTAGCTCCCGGCCGGCCCCCTCGGCCCGAGCGGCCGGCGCGACGGCCAGGAGGCCGAGGCCGAGAGCGGTCGCGAAGGCAGTTCGGCTCGAAAAGCGCATTTGCTCGCCGAGGCTTTTACCGCAGTTGAAGTCTGCCTGGATCCTCGGATAGAACCGACGAGCGGTTTTGTCGATGTGAGAGCGGCGAGCGAGAGCGCGCCCGGAGGCATGATGGTCAATCCTCAGATGGTCATGTACGAGGAGGAGTTCAACCAGATTCAGACTGTGGTTGACCACCTCGTCAAGAGCGCGAACGCGAAGAGTGTTTTCATCGTCGACAAGAACGGGCAGCTCATCGCGGCCAGCGGCGACGTCGAGCACCTCGACACGACGTCCCTCGCGTCTCTGACCGCCGGCAACATCGCCGCCACCGGCGGCATGGCGAAGCTCCTGAAAGAGAACGAGTTCGCCACCCAGTTCCACGAGGGCGAGCGCGCGAACGTCTACATCACGCTCGTCGGCAACCGCGTCATCCTGGTCGTCATCTTCGACGCGAAATCCAGCCTCGGCCTCGTCCGCCTCCGCGTAAAAAAGGCGAGCGAAGAGCTGAACCACATCTTCGAGAACCTCTTGAAGAAGGTCGCCGAGCCGGGTGGCGACTCTCCGTTCGCGGAGATCACCGATGAGGACATCGACAACCTCTTCAACGACTAGGAGCGCGCCCCGATGAGCTTCATCAATTTGATGGCGCGCGAGATCAACTGCAAGATCGTCTACTACGGTCCCGGCTTGTGCGGGAAAACGACGAACCTGCAGTACATCTACGAGCGAACCAACCCGGACGCGAAGGGCAAGATGATCTC
>CALKVR010000816.1 GCA_938004815.1 uncultured Polyangiaceae bacterium
GCGCAGGCGGCGCGCTGCGGGGCCTGGGGCGGATGACGGCCCGTGTCCCGGGCCGCACCGAGGTCGTGGGCGGTGTCACGCTCGCGCGGCACGAGGTGCGCGTGGACGTGCGCGACGGGATCGCGACGACCACCGTCGAAGAGGTCTTTCGCAACGAGACGGACCGGGTCCTCGAGGGGCGGTACGTCTTTCCTATCCCTGCGTCCGCGAGCGTCTCGCGTCTCGCGCTGTGGGTGGGCGAGGAGCTCGTCGAGGGCGAGATGGTGGAGCGCGACCGCGCCGCGCGGATCTTTCGCGGAATCGTCGATGACACGGTGCGGCCTCGCGATCCGGCGCTCCTCGAGTGGGCGCAGGGCAGCGAGCTGAGCCTCAAGATCTTTCCCATGCCGGCCCGGGGCGATCGGCGGGTCGTCCTCGCCTACGAGGAGCCGCTCTCCGAGCTCGCGGGCGCGGGCCGCTACGTCTACCCCCTCTCGGCGGGCGAGGACCGCGACACCAAGGTGGGGCACCTCTCGGTCGTCGTGCGCATCGAAGGCGACGACGTGATCGACATCGCCACCCCCAGCCACGCGGCCGCGATCACGAACGAGCGCGGCGCGACCACGGTCTCGTTCACGGCCGACGACGTCGCCCCCGACCGTGACTTCGTCCTGACATGGAAGAAGCCGAAGCGCGGCGGCGCCGTAGCCGCGCTCGATCCGAGCTCGCGATCGTTCCTGCTGCGCGCACCGATCGACCTTCCGCCCGGAGCCGACGCGCCTCCCTCGCGTGGCTCGACCCGAGTCGTCGTGCTCGACGCCAGCCGGAGCCAATCAGCCGGTACGCTCGCCACACAGGCTGCGCTCGCCGCCGCGCTGGTCTCGGCGATGGAGGAGGGCGAGCGCTTCGCGGTGCTGGCGTGCGATAGCGCCTGCACGTCTTACCCCGAAGATGGCCTCGCGACCTCGTCGCCGGAGATGGGCGAAGCGTTGCGCGGGTGGCTCGCGCGCCTGACCCCGAGGGGGTCGAGCGACCTCGGCGGCGCGATCACGGCTGGCGCGCTGCGGCTCCCGCCGACCGACGGCGCTCAGCTGGTCATCCTAGGCGATGGCTCGCCGAGCGCGGGCGAGCTCACGGTGCCCGCGATCGTCGCGCGCGCGCGGAGAGTGGTGCCGAGCGAGGCCGACGTGCGTGTGGTGGGCATCGGCCGGACGGTCGACGAGCTCGTGCTCCGTGCCGTCGCGGACGGCGTCGAGGCCACATACGAGCGGCTCGACCCCGGCGCGTCGCCGGCGCGGCGGATCGACGAGGTCGTGCTCGGATTGGCGCAGCCGGTCCTGCGCGGCGTGGAGATCGAGCTGCCTTCCGGGGCGACGCTCGCCGCCGCGCCTCCTAGCGCGCTCCGCCTCGGCGACGAGGTTCACCTCGCGGGTGCAGGTAGCGTCGGCGCAGGCGAGACGTTGCGGTTGCGCGGCCGGCTCGGTCGCCAGCCGTACGAGCGCGCGCTCGGCGTCCAGGTCGCCAACGGGCCCCCGGGGCTGGCCGGGCGTGCGTTCGCCCGCGCTCGGATCGACGCGCTCATGCGTGAGGGCAGCGCCGAGCACGAAGCCGAGATCGTCGAGCTGTCGCGCCGGTTCTTCGTCTTGTCGCGCGCGACCTCGCTCCTCGTGCTCGAGAACGACTCGATGTTCCGGGCGTTCGGGATCGAGCGAACGAGGAGCAAGGACGCCGCCGCCAACGGCAAAGCGATCCCGAAGGTCCGGATGGGCGGTGAGCTCGGTGAGCCGAGCGGCATCGGTCCGTCGCAGCCGCCGGTCGCGAGCTGGGGCAACCTGCTGCGCGACGGCGACCTCGGCGCCAAGGGCAACATGTGGGGGGACGATCTCGGATCGTCGACCGGCACCGGCGGGCTCGGTCTCTCCGGGATCGGCGAGGGCGGCGGCGGCAAAGGCGAGGCCATCGGTCTCGGCGAGGTGGGGACGATTGGCCGCGGCGCCGGCGTCGGTACGGGCCAGGGCTTCGGTTCGGGGCATGGACGGCTCGGCGCTTCGCACCGGACAAAGCCACCTCGAGTCCGGATGGGCGCGACGTCGGTGAGCGGGAGCCTGCCGCCCGAGGTCATCCGTCGCATCGTGCGGCAGAACTTCGGTCGCTTCCGACTCTGCTACGAGCGCGGCCTGAAAGAGCGACCGGAGCTGAGCGGTACGGTCGTCGTGTCGTTCGTCATCGGCGCGACCGGCGCCGTCAGCTCGACGACCACCACGGGCGGGAGCATGCCCGACAAGCAGGTCGCGTCGTGTGTCGCGGCCTCGTTCGCGCGTCTCTCGTTCCCTCAGCCCGAAGGCGGACAGGTGAAGGTGACGTACCCGCTCACGTTCACGCCGGGAGGCGACTCGCCGGCCTGGAGCGGGGCGACGAGCAAGGGCGCCGGTTCGCCCTGGACGGATCGCATCGGCCCGACCCACGTCGAGACCGACGGCGCGTGGACCACGCTGGGCGAGGCCGATCTCGAGCGTCTGCGCTCGACGCTGGCGAGCGACGACACCAAGCGAAGCGCGCACGTCGCGCTCGTGCGCGCGCTCCTCACGCGCGGGCGGTTCGAGGAGGCTCGGCAGCGCGCCGCCCACCTCGCCGAGCGCGACCCCGACTCGTCGGAGGCGCTCGATCTCGTGGCGCAGTCGTCGCTCGCGGTGGGCGATCGCGTCGCGGCGCTGGGCGCGCTCGACGGTCTGGCCGAGCTCTCTCCGGGGTCGGCGCGCGTTCACCGCCGTGTCGCTCGCGGTCTCGAGGGGGCCGGCGACGAACGTCGCGCCTGCGCGCATTGGCGTTCGCTCGTCTCGCTCGAGCCCGCCGACAAGGAGGCGCAGCTCGAATCGACGCGCTGCCGCGCCCGGGTGATGGGTGAACGCAACCATGTCCTGGACGAGCTCTCTTCCGGACGAAACGGCGTCCACCCGGAGCTCGAATCGCTCCTCACAGCGGTTCGCGTCGGAAGCGTGCCCAGCTACGCCGCGCCCGCCGCGTGGGCGGGAGTGGCGGCCAAGGTGGTGTGCGACGGCGGTCTGCACTGCCCCGATGCCATCACGATCGATGCCGCAGGCCGCGTA
Source organism: uncultured Polyangiaceae bacterium (assembly GCA_938004815.1). Classification (GTDB taxonomy): domain Bacteria; phylum Myxococcota_A; class Polyangia; order Polyangiales; family Polyangiaceae; genus Xiheicaenibacterium. The sequence goes on from CALKVR010000816.1 coordinate 3,087, forward strand.
ATATCGCCGATTCTTCCGAGCGAACGAGGCGACGCCTGGGCTCGGCTCGATGGCGGGCAGGTGCGTACCGTGCTCGTCGGGGGCGGGCGCGGGGTACGTGCGAAGCTCACCGTCACCGCGAGCGGCATCTCTCGCACCGTCACGTTGGATCACGGCGAGAGCCGGCGCAGCATCCTGTCGCAATCGTCGCTCTGATCGCTTGCAGTACCCTGGTCCCATCGTGCAACCTGTCATCTGGAGGTTCGGATGGCTCGGCTTGCTTGGTTCCTCGTCCCGCTCGGTGGTGCTGCGATCGCGGTCGGCGCGTGTGGTGACAGTGGGGGCACGGGCGGTACGGGCCCCGGCTCGGGGCCGTCCGGGCCGGTGACGGTCGGCAGCACGAACGCGAGCACGGGCGCGTCGACGAACGGCGGCGACTGCCAGACGAACACCGATTGTGCGCCCGATGGGCAGTGCGTCGAGCTCACACCAGGCGGGTTCCGCACGTGCCAGTTCCCGCCGACGCCGAACACGCAGTGCGGCTTGGGCCAGGGCGGGGGCGGTGTTGGCGGCGGCGGTGGCGCCGGCGGCGGGCCCGTCGTGCTCGACGAGTGCTGCGAAGAGATCGACGACGAAGACTGCGGCAACGACACCGTCTGCATCACGACGCCGTCGTACCCGAGCTGCGACAACAACGAGCCGCCGCACAACGTCTGTCAGGACGACGCGCACGAGTGCGACAACAGCCAAGACTGCAACGACAACGGCCCCGGCCTCTGCGTGCCTGCGGGTACGCTCGGCGGTCAGGTGCGCCACTGCATCCGCATCGGCTGCGCGCAGGACACCGAGTGCACGGCGGGCGCCAACGGCCGGTGCGTGCCGATCGAGCAGGCCTGCTGCCCGGGCGCCACGCTCGGTCTCTACTGCACGTACGACGGCGGCTGCCGCAAAGACAGCGACTGCCCCGGCGGTACCTGCCGCGTCATGGGCGGCGTGGCGTCGTGCCAACCGATGGCCTGCAACTAGTCGCGGAGGTGCCGTGCGGTGGGGTCGGCGGTGCGGTAGCTCGAGAGCAGGGCGAGCATCTCGGTGAGCGACTGATCGTAGTTGAGGACGTTGCCCTTCGGCGTCGCGTACTCGAGAAAGAGGTTGTCGTCGGTCGAGAGCTCTGGGCCGCCGTGCTTGGCCAAGCTCTCGTCGCAGAAACGGTCGAGCTCGTCGCCCGAGAAGATGATCTTGCTCAAGAGGTCGACGAGCGTCTCGTCGTCAGCGAGGGTGGCGCGGATGTCGGCGCGCTCTTCGTGCGCGGAGAGACGCGCGCGGCTCGCGACGAGGGGCTGGTCGCTCGCGACCAGAATGCCCTGCGACCCGCCCTCGAACAACGCTACGTGAGGAAAGACGCTGCGCAGCGTGCGCACGATGACGCCGATCTCGCGCGCGCCGATGTGGTGGAGCTGGACCCACTGCTGCAGCACACCCCCCTCGTGGAGACGCCGCTTTGCGAGCGTGTAGAACTCCTGGGAGTAGAGGTTCGACGCGCCTGCGAACCAGACGCTGGAGAGCTCGATGGTGATGAGGTCGTAGGACCGGTCGGCGAAGAGCAGGACGTTCCGGCCGTCGTCGAGGTGAATGCGCACCCGTGGATCACGCAAGCTCCCGCGGCTCGGGCCGTCGAAAAACCGCCCCGCCGCTTCGACGATGGCGGGCGAGATCTCGGCGACGTCGATCTCCTCGAAGGGGTAGGCCGCCACGGTGCCCAGGGTGGTGCCCGTGCCGAGCCCGATGACGAGCGCGCTGCGCTCGTGCTCGAGGAAGAGCGACGGAAAGTGGGCGAAGTGTCGCTGCGCCGCCATCTCCTTGCCGTCGTCCCCCTGGAACTTGCCGTTCGTGTACATCGTCAAGAGATCGCCACGGCGCGCCACGGTGGTGATGCCGCCGTGCACGTCCTCGCGCACGAACGGGATGTCATCGGGCGCCGGCCCGTGGGTGAAGTAGACGTTCGCGCCGTTGGTGAGCCGCGCGAGGTTCCAGCTCGGGGCGAAGATCGCGATCGCGGCGCCGATCGTCGCGATGACCGCGGTCGCGCGCATGGTCGGGCGGCGCTCGCCGGCACCGAGGAACGCGAGGGCGCACAGCCCAGCGAAGGCGATGGTCACGGCCACGAGCGTGCGCTGCGAGCCCAGGAGCGGTAGCACGCCGTAGCCCGTCACCACCGACCCGAGGATCGTGCCCGTCGTGTTCGCGATCGTCAGGCGGGCCGTGTCGCGGGCCACCGACGGTCGGCTCGCGATACGCGCGAGCAAGAGAGGAAACGTGGTGCCCATGAAGAAGGTGGGCACGGCCAAGATGCCGATCGCGGCGACGGCGCGGCAGATCTCGCGGGCCGCCCAGGAGTCGAACACCTTGCCCGCGGCCGCGAAGAGGTGCGGCAGCTGATCCCAGCCGGGCGTCATGACGGCGAGGCCGATCGCGGCCAGGGCGAGCCCACGCGCGATCGCGCCCGCGCCGTGGCGCTCGGCAAGCACGGGCGCGCGGGCCGCGCCGAGACCGAGGCAAACCAGGAACACCGCCAACATGAGGCCGAACGCGTAGGCCGAGTTGCCGATCAAGACGGCGAGGAGGTGCGTCTGCACGACCTCGGCCGCGAACACGAGGAAGCCCGACGCGAACGCGAAGCCCAGAAGAGGGAAGGGGATCGGCTCGACGACGACGGCGGGCTCGCCACGTCGCTCGAGGCGCGCGACGGCGGGCC
>CALKVR010000817.1 GCA_938004815.1 uncultured Polyangiaceae bacterium
CCCGACAGCCATCGCCAGCACGCCCGCCACCACGATCAGCCCACGGTCCATCGCAACCTCCAAGGAAAGTAAGGGTCTAACCCCACGATATGCCCGCGCGCCGCGCGACCGATCACGAATTGTCGCGGTCGGCGAGCAGATATCGCTCCACGAGATCCACCACCTCGTTCAAGAGCTCATCCGACCGCAGACGCTCCGGCGCCTTGAGCGTGTAGTCGACGACGACCGCCTCCACCGCCACGCGGACGATCTTGGCGGCCAGGTCGACGTTACGGGGCCGAAAGCTCGCGCGATGGAACCGCATGTACTCGCGGAACGCCGTCTCGATCATCTCGTCCCAGTCCGGGGTGGCGACGGCGCTGGCGAGCGACGGCACCTCGGCGATGACGCGCCGCAACCCCGGCTCGTGCGCGTAGACCGCGAGCGCGCGCCGAACGCACTCGCGCACGGCCGCCCGAACGGGGCCCTGCGCCACCTCGGGGAGCCCTGCTTCGTAGAGCGCGGTCGACCGCTCGGCGTAGCGCTGGAGCACGGCGCTCACGAGCGCCTCCTTGGTCGGGTAGTACTGGTAGAGCGAGCCCACGCTCACGCCCGCCCGGCGGGCGACGTCGTTCACGTTGGCGCGCTCGTAGCCGGCCTCGACCAAGATGCGAGCGGCGGCGGTGAGGATCGCGTCCACCGTCGCCTTCGACCGCGCTTGGCGCGGCTCTTTCCGCGGTTTCGTGGCGGGGCGCTTGGGCATCGGCGGCCGCTCCGGATGCGAGTCGACCGGAGCCTCGAAGGGCACGATATTGGAGCCACGAGAAGGGAGGTCCAGGAAAATGGCGATCTCGATGCAGGGGCTTCGGGGCGCGTACGACCGCGTCGGGCGCGAGGTCCGCGGCTGGCGGGCCGCGCTCACGCTGCTGCGTGATCCGAGCCGGCTCGATCAGGTGTTCGTCCTCGACGAGGTGATGGAGGACGAGTCGGCCGGCCCTGTCCTCCAGGCGGTCCAGTCGCACGACCGCGGCCGCCAGGCTCTCCGCACGCGCCCGCGCGTGGGCAGGCTCGCTCTCGACCAACTGGCCGGCCTGCCCGAGGGCACGGTCGGGCGTGCCTACGCCGATCACATGCGCGGGCTCGGCCTCGACCCCGCGGCCATCCCCGAGAAGGCGGCCTGGGACGACGCGTCGTACGCGCGCGCACACCTCTACGAGACCCACGATCTCTGGCACGTGGCGACCGGCTTCGGCGCCGACATCGCGGGCGAGGTGGGGTTGCAAGCGTTCTACGCGGCCCAGCTGCACGGGCGGCTGCCGCCCATCCTGGTGAGCGGCGGCCTGCTCCATGGCGTGATCGCCGCACCCGACGACTGGGAGCGCAGGCTCTCCGCCGTCACGCTCGGATACGAGATGGGCAAGCGCGCCGAGCCGCTGTTCGGCGTGCCCTGGCGCGACGAGATCGAGCGTCCGCTCGACGATCTGCGCCGCGCCCTACGCCTCGCGTGACTACAGGTCGCTCACCGCGAAGGTGTCGCAGTCCTCCATCTTGCCGCTCTCGAACCCGCGTCGCCACCAGCGTGCGCGCTGCTCGGAGGTGCCGTGCGTGAACGTCTCGGGCCGCACCCGCCCCGACCCCTCTCGCTGGAGCTTGTCATCGCCGATCGCGGCCGCGGCGGTGAGCGCTTCTTCCAGGTCGCCTGCCTCGAGCAGGTTGCGCTCTCGAGTCGAATGCGCCCAGATGCCGGCGTAGCAATCGGCCTGGAGCTCGAGCCGCACGCCCTTGCTGTCGGCGCCCACGCGCTCGGAGCGGCGCGCCGCGCCCACCCGATCGCTGGTCCCGAGGACGTTCTGGACGTGGTGACCGATCTCGTGCGCGAGCACGTACGCCTGGGCGAAATCGCCCCCCGCGCCCAGCTTGTTCTCCAGGGCCTGGAAGAACCCGAGATCGATGTACGCGCGCCCGTCGGCGGGACAATAGAAGGGCCCGACCGCCGCCGTCCCATGGCCGCAGCTCGTCGACGTGCTGTCGGTAAAGAGCACCAGCTGCGCCTTTTCGTAGCGCTGGTTGCGCTTCTGGAACTCTTCGCCCCAGACGCGTTGAACGTCGTCGAGCACGAACCCCACGAACTGAACCTGCTCGTCGGGCGCCTTGCCGGAGACGCCCTGCTGGGACGAGCCGCCCAGGCCGCCGCTCGCCAGGTAGAGGATGCCGCCGCCCACGACCACCGCGAGCAGCCCCCAGATACCAAACCGCTGGATCAAGAAGAACGCGACGTTGAACAGCCCGGCGCCGCCGACGGCCCCACCGGCGCCGCGCCGATCCACGACGTCATTGCTCTGATGTCCACGTTCCCATCGCATGGCCAGACGGATAAGCACCCGTCGTGCCAGCGACAAGCCCGCATACGGACTACTGGCGGTATTTGGCCACGAAGCTGTCGGTACCGCCGTCGTTCGGGAGCGCGCCGCCGCCGAAGTTGACCGACGTGACGTAGTCGCCCATCGCGAAGACGTCGCCGCACGCCCCGACATGGACACCCTCGTAGGCGTCGGAGCTCGTGCCGCCGTACTTCTTCGCCCACTGCGTCGTCCCGTTGCTGGGGCTGATCTTCATCATCCACGCGTCGTAGCTGCCAGCGGCGGGCGCGGCGATCATCGCGGTGAAGAAGGTGCCCGAGTACGTTCCGGCGAGGACGATACCGTCGTCGAAGCCCACCTCCATGTCGCGGACGACGACGTCGTCGGTGCAGTTGACCGTCTTTCGGGTCTGGTACGTGCCGGCCGAGTCGTACTTCACCACCAAGAGGTCGTTGCCCGTTCCGGTCGGGGTCGACTCGGCACCGGCGACGCCGTTCAAGTCGACGGCGGTGTCGTACTGACCACCGACCCAAACGCTGCCGTCCGAGAGGACGACCGCCTCTTGAGGGCGCTCGTTGCCGGTCGAGTGCCAGCCGCGCGACCACTGGTGCACGCCGTTCTGGTCGAACTTGACGACGAACCCGTCGATGCCCCCTGCCACGTTCAGGGTCGGACCGCCGAACGACAGCCCGGTCGCGAACTCACCCACCATCACGAGCTCACCGCTCGGGCCGACGGCCAGGTCGCCGACGTTGTTCTGCATGTTCGTGCCGTAGCGAGCGCTCCACATGTGGTCGCCGTCGGCCTCGAAGCGAGCGATATAGATGTCGTCGAAGCCGAGGCTCGTCAGGTTCGAGCCGCCCAGGTTGATCGTCCCCGCGAATCGCCCCACGACCGCGACGCCGTTGTCGGGCATGCGGACCACGGCCTCGACCGCGTCGTTCGATGTCCCGCCGAGCAGCTTCTTCCACACGACGTTGTGGTTGCTGTTGAACTTGGCGATGTACCCGTCCGAGCCCACCGCCGTGAGCGTCGGCGCGGCGCCGAAGGTCTCGGTGGAGCCGTCACCCAGCACACCGGCGACGACGTAGCCATCGTCCATCTGAACGAGGAACCGGGCGTTGTCGGTGCCGGTACCGCCCCAGTCCTTGGCCGAGATCGCGTTGCCGTCCTCGTCGAAGCGGAGCCACATGGCGTCGAAGCCGCCGTCGGACGTGATCGAGCTGCCCGAGACGAGCGTCCCCGTGAACTGACCGACGGCGATGACCTCACCGTTCGGGAGCTGCAAGACGTCGTAGGCGAGGTCGGAGTTGGCGCTGCCGACCTGCTTGCTCCAGACGTGATCGCCGACGCACGAGGTCGATGTTCCCGAGCAGTCCTGGTCGCCCGTGACGAGGCACGAGTCGCAGGTCTGCGGCAGGACCTCTCCCACGCAGGGGCCGTACTGGTTGCCCATCATGGTCGCCATGCACGTGCTCAGGCCGTCGTCGCAAATGCCGACGTTCTGCGTGCCGTTCGGGCCCGTGTAGCAAACCTGGGTCTGACCGAGCATGCAGTTGCACCCCGGGCCCTCTTCGTCGACTTGCATGTCGCAGTCGTCGTCGAAGCCGGTGAACCCCGGCCCACACGCCTCCATCACGGGGGTGCGCTCGCCCGAGCACTCGCGGACGTTGTCGGTGCAGACCCACGTGCCCCCGACGCAGATCCCGACGTTCTGGGTGCCGGCGGGCCCGGTGTAACAGGCCATGCCCTCGTCGGCCCAGTCGACCACCACGCCGTTCATGCACGTGCCGCAGCCCGACGTCGGCGTGTCCGTGTCGTCGATCTCGAACATGCCCATCGCGTCGCAGGTAGGCGCGAGACAGTCACCGTCGATGTCCTCGGCCGGCGTGTCGGCTTCGTTGACGACCTCGACGACGTTGCCGCCGTCGCACGCCGGGCTCATGCAGTTGCCGAGCACGTCGTCCGTCGGCGGATCGTCCTGCGGCAGATCGACCACGGTACCGCCGCTACAGCCGGGAGCCACGCAGTCGCCGCTCATGTCGCCGGTCGTCGGCGCGTCGTCGTCTGCGGGCGCGGTCGTGAGGTTGCCCTGCCCGTCGCAGGCTGGCCTGCTGCAATCACCGGGGGTGCTGTCGGCCGGTGCGTCGTCGACGGGCACGTTCACCAGGTTGCCCGTCGGGTCGCACGCCTGCGTGACGCAGTCCCCCGGCGTCGTGTCGGCGGGGAAGTCGGCCTCGTCGGCGACGAGGACGATGTCACCGTTCTCGTCGCAGACGTTCTGCTTGCAGTCGAGCTCACCGGCCGAATCCACCAACGTCCCAGCGGGCTTGAGCGAGTAGGCGCAGACGCCGGCGACGCACTCACCCGCGGTGCACGGGTCATCGGCGTTGTTGCACGCGCTGTCGGACCCGCACTCGACCGGCTCGGGGATGTCGAGGATCTGGCGGCAGCCGAACGTGGGCGCGGCCACGAGGGCGAGGACGAGGAGACCGGAGCGGGCGGGCATTTTTCGCATGGATGGCCGTTGGATCAGCAAAGAAATGGAAGAACGACGAAGGTCAGAGGATGCCGTGGCCGCCAGTGGGCTTGGCGGTCGGCGTCGGAGCCGCTGTCGCAGGCGCGGCGGTGGGCTTGGCCGTCGTCGGAGGCTTGGCCTTGCCACCACCGCCGCCGGTGGGGACCTTGGCGGTCGGTGCGGTCGCCACCTCGCTCGACGCCTCGGGGGGCGGAGCTTCGGCCGAGGCGGTCGCGGTCGCGGTCGGATCCGCGGCGACCGGCTCCGCCGTCGCGGTGGCTTCGGGCGCTGCCTCTTGCGTCTCGACAGGCTTGGGCTCCGCCGTTTCGGGGGGGGCGCTCGCCGCGCTCGTCTGCGCCGGCTTCGCGACCAAGAAGTAGTAGGCCGCGCCCGCGCCGCCGAGCAAGAGCGCGCCGAAGACCGCGATCGCCGCGACGGGCGCGCTCGACTTGGGCTTCGACTGCGTCGTGCCCCAACCGGCCTGCGTGGCGCCCGGCCCGTTCGCGGGCTGAGCCGCGTGCCCGCCTTGTGTGATCGCCGGCGCTTGCGGCATCACCGGCGGGTGTTGGAGCGCCATCGTCGCGACGGGGTTCGGGAGGTTGAGCCCGCTCGTGCCCGGCGACGCACCGGCCACGACGGCGAGCGCAGCCATCAGCTCGCGCGCGTTCTGGAACCGATGCTCGGGCCGCTTGGCCAAGCAGCGCCGCACCACCATCTCGAGATCGGGGCTGACGTTGGTGTAGGTCGGCACGATCGGCGGCGGCTCCTCGGCGAGCACGCCGGCGCAGACCTCGGTGATGGTGTCTCCGGGAAAGGGCACGCGCCCCGTCGTGAGCTGATAGAGGATCACGCCGAGCGCCCAGATGTCGGTGCGGTGGTCGACGTTCTTCGTCGAGCGCATCTGCTCGGGCGACATGTAATAGGGCGAGCCCATGATCGCGGTGGTCCGCGTCATGGAGTTCGCCTGCTCTTCGGGGTTGACCGATTTCGAGATGCCGAAGTCGAGCACCTTGATGCACGGGCTGCCGCTGGGGCGCTTGGTGAGGAACAGGTTCGCGGGCTTGAGATCGCGGTGCACGATACCGGCCTCGTGAGCCTCGGCGATCGCATCACACGCCTGCATGATGTACGTCGCGGCGGTCACCCCGTTGAGGGGGCCCGACGTCTCGACGACCTTCTCGAGGTCCATGCCGGTCAGGTGCTCCATCACCATGTAGGGCGACCCCGACTCGAGGCGACCGACGTCGGTGACGCTCGCGACATGCTCGCTCTTCAGCTTGGCGGCCGCGCGCGCCTCACGGACGAAGCGCTCGACGGCCTGGTCGTTCACGAGCGCCGCCGGGAGCATGAACTTCATCGCGTAGAGCTCACCCAGCTCGCGGTGCCGAACCGCCACGACCACGCCCATGCCGCCCGCTCCGATGACGCGCTCTACGACGTATTTGCCGAGGAGGACGTCGCCGATCTGAACCGGAATGTTCGCTGCTGCTTCCATGTCAGTCCTTCGTCCGCTTGCGGTCAGAACTCGCCCGAGATGCCCGCGCCCAGCTGCGCCGCTGCCGGCCCCGGAGAGAGACGAATGCGCACCGAGCCGGCCTCGACCGACGCCGGCGTCTCCTCGCCCCACGGGTGAAGCGCGATCATGACGATGCCGGCCGCAGCGAGGACACCCCCCGCGACGAAGAGCCCCGTCGCGGCGTCGGCGAACGTGCCCGCCTCGGTCGCGAGGTCGTTGCCCTCTTGTGAGCAGCGCCCGTTGGGGCAGGCATCCTGCGCCTCGCTCGTCTTGCCCATCGCCAAGCCGCCGAGCGCGCCACCCACCGCGAGCCCCACCACGCCGACGCTGCCGACCGCGATCCCTACGGGGAGCAGCCACGTCGGTCGGCCCTCTTCTGCCGGCCGCTCGTTCGGCGGTTGATCGGTCAGCCGCGCGTTCGGGTCGTCCTCGAGAACGGGGACCTCGACGACGAGCTCGGCGCCGTCGGCAGGGATCTTCGCCTCGAGCTTCCACGGCTTCTTGCCGTGGGCGGTCGCCTCGATGAGGTGCACCCCCGCGTCGACCGGGATTTGCTCGTTGAACTGCGCCGGGCCGACGTCGACGCCGCCGCGCTTGATCAAGAGCTCGGGCATCGACTTCACCGCGGCGGGGACCTTGATCGTCAGCTTCGCGAGCTTGGGCTTGAGCGCCGCCGCGCGCTCGGTCGCGAGACGCTCGCGGTCGCCCTGCCCCGCGCGCGCCGCGGCGCTGGCAACGAGGCTGTACTGGAGCCACGCGCTCGCCAGACGGCCGTCGGCCTCGTAGCACTCGGCGAGCGTCAGCTTGGCCCCGAGCCCCTCCGGAACCAGGCGCGTGACCTCCTCCAGCTTGGGGCAGGCCTCTTTGTAGTTTTTCTGCCCCATCAGCTCGACCGCGCGGTCGTAGAGAACCTGCGCGGCGGCCGCGTTGTCGGCGACGGCCGGGGTGGCGGTGAGAAGGGAAGCCGCAAGGGCGGCGGCCAAGA
>CALKVR010000818.1 GCA_938004815.1 uncultured Polyangiaceae bacterium
GGCTTGGCCCAATCGTCGCGCACGTCGGGATCCTCGAGGAGCGCTTCGAGCTCGTCGGCGGCGGGCCCGAGGTCGCCCCGGTACCAGTAGGCGCGCCCGCGGATCCCGCGCGCCTCGGAGCCGGGGATATCCTTGAGGAGGCGGAGGGTCTCGTCGAACTCCAAGCGGGCGAGCGCGATCCGGCCGCCGAGCGTTCGGATCTCGGTGTCGTCGGGCGCGGCGGCCAGCGCCTTCGTGACCGCGTCGTGCGCGTCCTCCATCCGCCCCTCGGCGAAGTCGGTCTGAGCGCGCTTGAACCACTTCTCGGCGGGCTCCGAGCGGTCGGGGCCCACCTGAACGGCGCCGGTGCAGCCAAGCAGGGCGAGAATGACGAGCAGGGAGGCGAGCCAGGTGGCTGCACGCACCCCCCCCTCACACCGTGAGGGGGGTCGGGGGGGAGAAAGAGCAGCCATAGATCTTCGAGACGGCTAGCGGTTGGGGGGATTTTCCGAGGAGGTGTCGGCGGGCTCGACCAAGAGGCCCCGATCGCTCCGCAGCTCGCGGCGGCCTCGGCCCGGGAGCAAATAGCCAATCACGCGCGGCGGGTCGAGGTCCGAAGCGAGCTTCGTGACCACCATGCACAGCTCCTGGGGCCGCTTGCCGCTCGGGCGGTAGCGGATCCGCACCGGAGCGCCGTCTCGGCAGGCTCTCTGGAGAGCATCGACGATCACGGGCCGGGCGTGCCGCGCCTCGACCACCGTGTGCCAGAGATCGCGCGGCGTCGCGGCGCGGAGCTCGGCGACGATCCTCGCGAAAACGTGGCGCAGGGTGCGCACGTCGTCACCGGCGCGGTGGGCTCGACGTGGCGGCGCCTCGAGCGCGACCGCCAGGGCCTCGAGCGAGTGGTTGTCGAACCCGAAGACACGGCGAGAGAGGACGAGCGAGTCGAGAAAGCACGCGATCTTCGACGGCGCCCCTGCCCGAGCGAGCTCGGCCTCGAGGAAGCGCACGTCCCAGGTCGCGGCGTGGGCCACCAGCACCGCCCCGTGGAGCAGCGCGGCGATCTGCGGCATCGTCTCGGCGAAGGTCGGCGAGCCCGCCACCGCCTCGGGCGAGAGGCCGTGCACCGAAGGCGCGAACGCTATCGGCGGTTCGGGGCGGACGAGCGTCTCGAGCCGGTCGGTCACGCGGTCGCCCACCACCCGCTCGATGCACACCTCGACCACGCGGTCCTTCGCGGGATCGAGGCCGGTCATCTCGAGGTCGATGAACGCGAGCGCGGCCTCGGCGAGGGGCAGGTCCCAGGGCGGCCCCGGCGGCGGCTCAGCGCCGTGACGCGCCCTCGTCATGGCGCGAGCACGAGGCTGAGATCGTCGTCACAGAACGCGACGAGCCGCCACCCCTCGGCCTCGCAGAGGAAGAAATCGATGCACCCGGTCAGGCACGGGTTCGGGCATGTCTCGGCCGCCACCGCCGGACAGTCAGGCTCTTGCAGGTCGGGCGTGCACCCGTCGACCTCGGTCGAGTGATCGATCTGGACGGGGGCACACCCGCCCTCCCCCGCGCCGCCCGCGCCCGCGCCCGTGGACACCGCGGCGGTCACCGGGTTTTGGTCGCATGTCTCTACGCTGTCCCACGAGCCCTGCACGCAGTCGTAGAGCGCGGCGCAGAGGACGTCGTCGCAGGTGCCACCGCGCCCGATCGGGCAGCCATCCTGCGGGATCTGGCCGCAGGGCTGGACGCTCGGGCTGTCGCAGGCCGCGAGCAGAGCGAAAAGGGCGAGGCGCCGGAGCACGAGCCCTGATACCCCCGCTTTCGGCCGGCTGCACCCTCGGCGTAGTATGCCCTCCGATGCCCCGATCGCGCTCGCCCTGGTTCCTCGCCGTGCTCGTCTCCGCCGCCTGTTCACAGGGTGGCAGTCAGCCGACCGAGCCCGCCGAAACGTCCCAGGCGCCGAGCACCGAGTCGGGGCTCTCGACGGCCCCCGACGGCGCCGACACGGCCGCGACCGGAGGCGCCCCATCGGGCGGCCCCGCGGGCGACATCACCAACGATCCGCCCGACGGCGGGGTCGTCATGAACAACGCCAACACGTCGAAGGACGCCGGCGGGAGCGATCGGCTGCGCCCGATCATCGACGTCATCACGCAGAACCGAGAGAAGTTCCGTGCGTGCTTCGACGACTGGGGGCGCCAGAACCCGGGCCGCGAGGTGCGCATCACGCTCACCATCAAGCTCAAGCCGAGCGGCGAGGTGATCAGCGCGGGCTTCAAGGCCGACGAGAGCGATCTGGCCGACAAGAAGATGGAAGACTGCATGTCCAAGGCCGCCGCCGCGCTGAAGTTCCCCGAGTCGCCGAAGGGGATGGAGACCACGTACAACCACCGCTTCAACTTCAAGTCGCACAAGTGACCAACGAGCCGCGCGACATCGCGGTCAGCGTGCCGCCGCCGGTGGTGGTGAGCTCCACGTTGGGCGGCTCCGGCCGCCCCTACTCCGGGCGCAACGCGTACGCCGAGCTCCTACGCGACACGCGCGGAATGAAGCGCGAGCAGCAGCAGGCTCGCGACGCGTGGTTCGCGGGGCTCGTCGCCGACAAGAAGGACGAGATCCTCTTCGAGCTCGAGATCCTCCTGAAAGGGCTCGCCTGCTTCGCGAACCCACGGAACCACCCGGGCGCGGGCCGCCGACGAACCTTCGTCTCGCTCGACTTCCGCGACCACCTCCACCAGGCCCAAGGCGGAGTCCTGCGGATCGTGCAGCTGGCCCGCGCGCTCCTCGGCGAGCGCGACCGAGCCTTCGTGTTCAACCGCTACCTCGAGACGGTGCTCCCCGAGGACAGCGCGCGCACGCGCCTCTCGCTCTCGTCGCTCTCCGAGCAGCAGACGCCCGAAGAGAGCCTCGTCGTGATGCGGCAGGGCCTCACCAACGTCGTCGAAGTGATGAACGGGCTGCTCAAGCTGCCGCGCGTACCGTTTCGGCTCTTTTACTCGATGCTGGCGACGGCCATCCGCGAGTCGGCACAGTCGACGTTCTTCAACCCGCTCGCGGCGCTCGAGTTCCGGCCGGAGTTCGACCGCATCAGCTCGGGGCAAGTGCTCGAGCTCATCCAGAGCGTGACGGGCGAGCACGCCCACCGGCTCGTCGCGCTCAGCTTCCTCTCGCTGTTCCGCATGCTGCGGTATCTGCGGCTCCTCGACGGCATCGCCCTCGATCACACGGATCGCCGGGTCGGCGGGCGCGCGTACCTGGTCTTGTCGGTCCTGCGTAGCGACGCGCGCGCGCTCTCGGGCTACCTGCGCCGCCGGGCGGGCGGGCTCCTGGCCGACGGCTTTCAGCGCGATCTGTTGCGCGTTCCCGCGAGCCAGATCGGCGCCCGCTTCGACGAGCTTCGCAGCGAGGGCGACCGGCTCGTCGCGATCAAGGGCGCGCTCACGGGCGTCGCGTCCAACCTCCGCCTGGAGCTGCGCCGCACGTTCGAGCACGATCTGCCACCGGTCGAGACGAACCTCCCCGAGGCCGAGCTCCGCGCGCGCCTCCGAGAGGTCACCAAGAACCTGCGGCCCGCGATCCAGAACGCGGTCCTGTTCCTCGGCAAGTCGCTCCGCCGCACGCTCGAAGAGGGCCACGTGTTCGACGACCTCTCGGCGCGGCGCGCCTCGAGCGATCGCCTCCGGCGCGACGTCTGGATGTTCGCCCAGATCGCCCGCGCGTTCGCGTCCAAGGCCCGCCACGCCGACCCCACGATCGACCAGTGGAGCAAGGTCCAGAGCTTCGCCTTCGTCAAAGAGTTCCTCGCGTACTTCCGCGCCATGGGCTACCCGCTCCTGCGCGTCGGCGACTACCCGCGCTTCGACGCCTTCATGAGCGCCATGCACGGCCTCAACGACGCCGATCTGCTCGACCCCCAGCGCCTCGGCCAAGCCGTCTCCGAGGCCGAGGCGTTCTACGAGTTCTTGATCGATCTTTTCGAAGCGATCAGCGAGCGCGAAGAGCTCAAAGACACGCCGTTCGATCGCTTGGCTGCCGCCCGTGCGCTGCGCCTGTACTTGGGGGACTAAGAAATACGCAACAGGCGACAGGCGATTGACAATTCACAAGTCGGATCGCGCTGCCGCCTTCGTCCAGCCAGCTTTTGAAACCTCGCAGCCGCCATCTCCACGGCCGAGGAGCGTCAGCACCGCAGGCCGTTGGCGGTGGGGGGGCCCCGCCGCGCGCAGCGCGGTGAGGGGGGAGGTCTGAGTTGCAGACCTCCCGGATAGAAACGCTCTGCGGGGACGGCGGAAGCAGCGAGAGCGCGACAGCGAGGCCAAACCCCCTCTGATCGCGTCGAGCGCCGATGCCTCGCAGCCCGGGCAGCCCCGCCGCGAGCGCGTCGAGCCAAACCCCCACCCCCACAAAAGCACGAAAAGCGGTCTCGCCATCGTTGGCGAGCCACTTTCCTTGCCCCCGTCTCAGGGTCTTGCTCTCAGCCGCGGCGAATGAATGTCGGTGTCGACAAGCCCAGGTTTTCGTCAGCAGCACGACGTCGATGCAGGGGGGTACTGCTTAAGCGCATCGATGACCTGGTTTCACCGCGACTGGAGCCAGCTGTTCGTGCTCGTTGCTCCCTCACCCATGGGGCGCTGAGGGAGCCCGCGCCGACTCACGCCCATGGGGACGCGAACCAGCGAACGAATCAGCAAGCAACACCCTGACTCGAACCTCGCGGTCTCGAGTCAGGCGTTCCTGAGCCGCGCCCTCTTCGACCACGCCCTCAGGGGCGAAGCGAAGCGGTCGCGACTCGGGAACTCATTCGGACTCGTCCGACGACGCCGCAACAGGTGCGGGCGCCGCTGGGGCGGGCGCGGCCTTGGCCTTGCGCGGCGCCGCTTTGCGGGCAGCCTTCTTCTTCGGGGCAGCCTTGCGCTTCGCGGCCTTCTTGGCCTTCTTCGGCGCCTTCTTGGCGGCACGCTTCGGAGCGGCCTTCTTCGCGGCCGACTTCTTCGGCGCCGCCTTCTTGGCCTTGGCGACCTTCGACGCCTTGCCAGCAGCCGGCTTCTTCGCCGTCTTGGAGCCCTTCTTCACAGCCTTCTTCGCAGTCTTCTTAGCAGCCATCTGCGTCCTCCTGTCGCGCCGCACTTTGTTCCTCGAGCATCGCTCGCCTTTGCCCCTCGCGCCTTCGAACCAGTCGACGACGCGCCGGACGAGGCGTTGTTTAGATTCGCTTGAATTCGCCGAGGAACGTCATGTGCAGCAACAGATGTTGCACGACGTATATTGCCACGCATGGGCATCGTCAAGAATTTTTTTCGAGGCTGATTTTCGACACCCCCGAATTCGTCCGAGGAGTGCTCTGCAAGCGTTGCAGGGGTTGAACGGGAGCGCAGCTGCGTCAACGAGTCTTTACCATTGACGCACGGGAAAATTCATGCATCGCAAGCTTCGCCAGCGGCGGTGGACGCGAGGCGGTCTGACCCGTTCTCGGCGCTTCTCCCGCCAAAATTGGCTGATTTTCGCGCAGCGTCCTGCGGGTGGCCGCGGGTATCCGCAGAGATTCGCGGCGCCGAGCGCGGCCCGATGGAGGGCTTGAACGGCACCCTCGAGGTCGCTTACGGTGCGCCACGACGCCCTGCCCTCGAGGCAGGGTCAGGAGGATGACGATGCTCAGCAGAGGTCGTAGGACAGGCGGGCTCTTCGCAGCGATGGGCCTGCTTCTCGCGCTCGGTGCCGGCTGTGGGCCCAGCCAGGACGAATACGACGCGAAGGTTCGCGAGGTCGAAGATCTCAAGAACCGGCTCGCGGCGGAGCAAGCGGCCAGCCGCAAGGCGCAGGGCGAGCTCGCCGACTCGAAGGCGCGCATCGAGCAGCTGAAAGAGCAGCTGCGCGCCGCGGGCGTCGACATCTCCAACCTGAACGCGAACCTGGAGCAGCAGGCGCGCGCGCTCGAGGACTACAAGAAGCGCGCCGAGCAGCTCGAGGCGATCCGCCAGCGGTTCGAGCTCCTGCGCAAGAAGCTCGACGAGCTCACGAAGTTCGGCCTCAAGGTGCAGATCCGCAAGGGCCGCATCGTCATCCAGCTCCCGGGCGACGTGCTCTTCGACTCGGGCCGCGAGACGCTCAAGAAAGAGGGCAAGGAGATCCTCCAGAAGGTCGCGGACGTCATCCGCAACGACAAGGGGCTCTCGTCGCGCACCTCCCAGGCCGCGGGCCACACCGAC
>CALKVR010000819.1 GCA_938004815.1 uncultured Polyangiaceae bacterium
GGCCGCGAGCTTTCAGGCCGGCGCCGGCAAGAGCGACCGACCCGACGGCGACGTCTCGCGGGCGCTCGCGGCCGCCCTGCCCGCGATCCGCGGCGGTATGTGGGCCCAGGGTCTCGGCCCGCTCCCCGACGGCTTTGCGCGCGCTCAGGGTACGGCGCTCGGGATGGATCGAGCCTTCGCCCCCGAGCTCGGGCGCATCGGCAAGGCGGCCGAAGACGCGGCCGCGCGCGTCGCTTCCGCGTACATCGAGCGGCAGCGCGCGCGCACCGGCGATCACGAAGCCGATGTCTCGGCCTTCCTCGAACGCGAGCGGCCCGGCGTCTTGGTGCTCGGCGACGACGGCGCGGTCCTCTGGGATCCCGAGCGCGCGAGCGACACCGAGCCCCTGCGCGCAGCGCTCTCCGGCGTCGGCGAGCTGCCTGCGAAGAGCCTGATCGCAGATCTGACCACGATCGATCGCGTCACCCGATCGTTCCTCGCCATGCTGGCCGATCCGGGCGCGCTCGCGGTCCCGACCGAGTCGCTGGAGGAGGCCGGCGGCGTGTTCGTGCACCACCAGCGGCGCCTCATCGCCTACTCGATCGCGCAGCCTGGGCTCGACGTCCGCGCCGAGGCCGCCCCCCCGTTCCACCGGCTGCTCCTCGCGGCGCGCGTCGCTCACGAGTGGGGCCACCTGGCCGTCGACGCCGGCGCCGTCCCCGTCCCGCTCGCCAACCGTGGCAAGTTCGGTGAGGCAGAGGCCGAGCTTCGAGCCCTCTTTCTTCGCGTGATTCGCACCGCCCCCGACGCCGCAAAGGCAGGCATCGCGTCCGAGCTCGACGAGCTCGATCAGGAGCGCACCCGCATCGAGACGTTGCCGCTCGCCCGCATCGAAGACTACCGCTCGAACGTCCTCTTTCGTCGTGTGCTCTCGGTGCCCGAGCGCGAGGCGTACATCCGCGTCAACATTCGCTCTCTCCTCACCGAGCCCATCGGTGTCATCCGAAAGCTCGCCCGCTACGCCTACGAGGCGCAGTACCTCTGGCTGAGCGAGATGCCCGATCCGTGGCACTACCTCCTCTCGGCGACCTACATCCGAGAAGAAATGATCGAGAGCGATCTCGTCTCCGAGGCGACCCTTCGCGAGCTCGTCTCCCTCGTCGGCCGCCTCTGCCGCGCGTACGAGGTGGATGTGACGAAGCTGAAAGCCTGAGCGCTGCCGCTCGCCGCCGCTGCCTCGCGGGCAGATGGCACTCGTCTTGCGAATCGATCGGCCATGGACGCCGTCATGTTCCTCCGGTGGGCGCTCGCCACGCTCACCTTATCGGGGTGCGCCTCTGGCAAGGCGAGCTACGAGCCGCTCGAGCCGGCCACCGCCGCCCCGCGCGCCGCCGAGCAGGTCGACGTGCTCCTCGACGGAGCGCCCGAGCGACCGTTCCGCGTCGTCGGCGATCTGCGCGCGAGCTGCATCGAGAGCCCGCGATCCATCGAGCTCATGCGAGCCGAAGCCGCCCGCGCCGGGCTCGACGGCATCTACTGGATCGATTGCGCCGGCAGCGGGGCGGGTCGCTGCACGGCGAAGGGCTTCGTCTACACGGACGGAGAAGCGCGAGAGGCTCACGACGCGCTCGCGGAGGGGCGGGAGCAGCCGATCGAGCGGGTCGTGCACCGGGAGTGAGACGAGCCGGACGTAAAGCAGCCCGGTGCGGCCGCGGGTTCGGCTCTCTACTTCGAGCGAAGGGCCTCTACGACCGCCACGTAGCGTGTCATGGCATCGTCCTTCGAAACGCCCTTCTTCCCCGCCCAGGCATCGAACTTCGCCCTGCCCTTGAAGTCCATCATGCCCGGGCGTGATCCGCTCACGTCGCCCGCGGTCGCCTGCTTGTAGAGCGCGTAGAGCTCGAGCAAGTCTTCGTTCGAAGGCGTCTTCGAGAGCTCCTTTACCTTGCGTTGCGCTTCCTCGAAACGGGCCGACAGATCGCTCACGGGAGCCTCCGGCGACCGAGGGTACCTCAGATGAGGGTGTAGGTCTGAAACTGATGCCGCGGTCCGATCACGCGGCGCAATCGCCGGCTTGCACGCCGGGGTTGGTCTCCAGCTCTCCCTCGAGTCGTCGAGGCCACGCAAGCGCGGCAACCGCCTGCACAGCCGCGAAGCCGCGCGAGCACCGGCAGGGGTGGGCAGGACTATGGACCTGGAACTTCTGTTCCAGGTCACTAGAACATCGCCCTCCCCTTCTCTCCGCTGAACCGTATGTGCACGTGATCCGTGTGCCACGGCGAAGCGACGAGGATGCCTTCTTCGCCGAGCGCCGTTCGCGCCGTCTCTTTCAAGAATCGCTTCTCGAACAGGCGCGGCACGACACGGACGACCTCGCGCCGGTACACGTCGTCGAGGAACACCTTCACGAGGCGCCCGGGCCCCTCGTCGACGAGCGTGCCGAGGAGGTACGCGAGCCGGTCGAAGTCGACGCCCCTCGCCGTCCCCGGCGAGCAGCCGTACCGATCCACCTCGAGGCGAACACCGCGGCAGTGATCGCGAAGGCTCGAGGGGAACGTGTCGATCGCGGGGATGCCGATATCGACGTCGCACCCGCCGTCGTGGCTGATGTGGCGCGGCTCGCCGAGGTCGGTCTTGGGGCGGCGGCCATCCCACTGGCTGGCATCGCCTATGTAGATCGGGTCGCTCTTGAAGCGTTTGCGCGTCTTTTCGAACGCAGAGACGAGCGCCTTCACGACGTCGACCCGAGCGAAGAGATACCGCCCGGGCACCGCGAGCGCGTAGCCGAGCTTGTCGGAGGCCGGCGCGGGGAAACCGACGAGCGGGCGCGCGACCTCGGTGCCGTCTTTGAGGCCTTTGGGCGTGGGCTCGCGATCGTCGATCTCGGTCGCCCACGCCATCGCGACGAGCGCGGCGTCGACGACCTCGACCACCGCGGCGAGCGGCTCGGGGGAGTCGCCGGTCTGGAACGACACCACGCGGGGCAGGAGGCCGTCCTCGTCGATCGGGGTGTTGGCTCGGAGAACCCTCGCGCCTTCGCCGACGAACGTCATGCCGAGCAGGGCTTCGCGCGGGCCGGTCACCGCGATGGAGACGAAGGCGTTCGGCGGCGCGACGATGGTGAAGATCGAGCGCCCGGCCGCGAGCGCGATCTCCGGCCTCTCGATCGAGAGCGTGGCCCCTTCGGCGCGACCGACGACGGGCAGCGCGGCGGCGCCGAGGCCGGCGAGCCCGACCAGAACCCGGCGCCGACCCGGCCTATTCATGGACGATGATCGTCGTCCCCTCGCCGAACTCTTCGCCCGTGTTGATCGCGTGCCACCCGTCCGGGATGGCCGGCTCGGTCCACTTGAAGACGCGGTGAGCGTCGATCGGCGACAGGTTCACGCAGCCATGGCTGCGCTCTTTGCCGAACACGTCGTGCCAGTACGCGGCGTGGAGCGCGAAGCCGGCCGCGAAGTACTGGATGTAGGGC
>CALKVR010000820.1 GCA_938004815.1 uncultured Polyangiaceae bacterium
GAGTTGTACGTGCAAGCCCTCTCGGCCACGAGTCGATGCAAGTACGCCGCTGTCAGGTTTGGCAACGTTCTGGGTTCGGCCGGCAGCGTCATCCCGATCTTCCAGCAGCAGATCGCGCAGGGGGGGCCGGTCACCGTTACGCATCGCGAGATGCGTCGGTACTTCATGACTATTCCCGAGGCCTCGCAGCTTGTGCTTCAGGCCGCGGCCATGGGTCAGGGAACGGAAATCTTCATACTCGACATGGGTGAACCCGTTCTCATCAGCGACCTTGCTGAAGACCTCATCCGTCTCTCCGGGCTGCGACCAGGCGAAGATATCGAGATTCAGTTCACGGGGATGCGCCCCGGGGAAAAGCTCTTCGAAGAACTCAGCGTCGCTGACGAAGCCGCCGAGAAGACCTACCACCCGAAGATCTTCGTCGGGCGCTTGGAGGCGCGACCGCTGGAGACGATGGAACGCCACCTCGGTCGGCTGGCCCAGGCGGCGGAGTCGGCCGATCTGATGACCATCCGCAGCGCCATCAAAAGCATCGTACCGGAGCTGGAGGACAATGCTCCGATGGACCACCCGCCGGAAAGCAGCGAGCCAAAGCCAGGCTTCGTGCCTGAGCTGGCGGCTGCTACCCTCGGGGGGCAATGAACGCGGGCTTTCACCGCGACTGCGCTGGGCGCAGTGGGCGCACAGGGCCACGCGCCGTTTGAAGCGCCGCGCGACAGGGAACTACGAGGACGTCTCATGCACTGGTTGATAACGGGCGGCGCAGGATTTATCGGATCTCATCTTGTCGAACGCCTCCTCGGCGCGGGCGAGACGGTGTCCGTCATCGATGATCTATCTACTGGGAGTGCCCGCAACCTCGCGCACCTTCGGGACAACCGCTCGCTCCGATTCCATGTCGATTCGGTTGCCAACGTCCCGCTCGTGAACGAGCTCGTGGATGATGCCGACGTGGTCGTGCATCTCGCCGCTGCAGTCGGTGTGAAACTCATCGTCGAAAGCCCGGTAAAGACCATCGAGCTGAACGTCCACGGCACCGAAGTCGTCCTCCAGGCCGCTGCGAAGAAGCGGCGGCGTGTGCTCGTGGCCAGCACCTCGGAGGTTTACGGCAAGAGCAAAGACGTCCCGTTTCGTGAGGACCAGGACCTGGTACTCGGTCCGTCGACGAAGGGCCGTTGGAGCTATGCAGCAAGCAAGCTCATCGACGAATTCCTCGCTCTTGCCTACTGGAAGGAGAAGAAGCTGCCTGCGACTGTCGTGCGGCTCTTCAACACGGTTGGACCGCGACAGACCGGCCAGTATGGGATGGTTATCCCGACGTTCGTCAGGCAGGCACTCCGGAGCGAGCCTGTCACGGTGTACGGGTCCGGGGAGCAGACCCGTTGCTTCTGCCACGTTGCCGATGTCGTGAGCGGGCTTCATGCTCTGGCCACGAACGATGGCGCGGTGGGTGAAGTGTTCAACCTGGGTAGCGCAGAAGAAATCTCCATCCTCGGGCTCGCCGAGCGGGTGCGGACGCTCACCAAGTCGTCCTCCGAGATTCGAAGGATCTCGTACGACCAGGCCTATGAGGAGGGGTTCGAAGACATGATGCGTCGCGTTCCCGACACCACCAAGGCGAAACGCTTGGTCGGGTTCGCCGCGACCCGGAACCTCGATGAGATTCTCCGCGACGTGATCGCGTCGCAAGGGGCGTGAGTTGATGGAGCCGGCGGCGTCTGCGACACCGCAGCCCAAGGCGGTGATCCGTCCCGCAATAGATCGGTCGTTGCGGATCCTGCTTGAACACGGCGGAGGTAAGCGGGGCAAGACGGCGGTCCCGGAGATCCCCGCGGAGCTGGGCAAGCCTTCGAACGTCTACGGGACCCTGGCGTGTGCACACGTCGGCGGCGTCATCGTCCTGTTGCTCGCGTCCGCGCCGGCGCTAGCTGCCAGACGCCCCGCCTGGTTGCTCGTCACCGCGCCGTTGCTCGGCTCGTACGTTCACAAGCTCAGCATCATCCTTCACGACTGCTCGCACTATTCGCTCTTTGCGAGCCGCCGCGCGAATCGGTCGGTAGGTTCGGTGGCTGCGGCGCTGCTGGGGACGACCTTCGACGGGTTTCGAGTTCGACACGCCGAGCACCACAGGCGCAACGGAGATCTCGAGGATCCTGAGGGAAGGATCTACGTGGAGCTGAGTGACGCATCGCCCGCGCGACTCGTATGGCAGCTCCTCAACCCCCTTGTCGGCGGGCCCGTGCTCGAGTCGGTTTTCGGCAAGGCGAGGGCACGAGATGGGCGCCCCGCGACTGTTACCGCCGAAGCGTCGGGATCGTTGATGGACCGGCTCGTTCCTGTAGTCGTTGCGCAGGCAGCCATCGCGCTGCTTGCGACAAGGCTAGGAACCCGTCCGGG
The DNA here is from genome assembly GCA_938004815.1 of uncultured Polyangiaceae bacterium. Taxonomy (GTDB): domain Bacteria; phylum Myxococcota_A; class Polyangia; order Polyangiales; family Polyangiaceae; genus Xiheicaenibacterium. Next base: position 2,398 of record CALKVR010000820.1, read on the forward strand.
CTATGCCCTGCTCTATCCCGCCGTGACGGCGACGTTCGGCGTCTTCTTCAACCGTCTCCGCGGTTTCTGCGAGCACTTGCCCCCTCCGGATTGGTGCCGCGG
>CALKVR010000821.1 GCA_938004815.1 uncultured Polyangiaceae bacterium
GGTCAAGGGTGACACCGCGAGCGGCGCGACCAAGCCCGCCACGCTCTCGACGGGCGCCGTCGTCCAGGTCCCGCTCTTCGTCAACGAGGGCGAGTGGGTCCGCGTCGACACGACGACCGGCAAGTACATCGAGCGCGTGAACAAGAAGTAATTCAAGCGCGTAGCGTGACTGCCTGGGTGCTGCGCTTCCGAGCGTAGACCGTTCTTCTAGCTATTTCCTCCCCCCGACCCCCTCCACTTCGTGGAGGGGGAGCTACTTCTTGGAGACGACGACCACCTGACCGCCGCTGACGCACGCGACGCGGGCGCCGTCGGGGCTCGGCGCGCAAGGGCCGAGGCCCTTGAGATCGGCTCCGCGCCAGCGTTCGGCGCCGGCGGCGGTCACGACCAAGAGCGCGTCGGCGAGCGGTAGGGCAACTGCTTTGCCGTCGGCGCTGCGTGACGCTCCCGGCGGCGACAGCGCCGAGCCACCGAGGGCGCTCGCCGCCGGCGTCGCGACGATGCCCTTCTCGCCGAACGTCAGGCGGTACAGCTCGGCGCCGACGGCGGCGGTGGCGCCATCGGAGCCGACGGTGATGGCGGAGAGCGGCAGGCTCGCGCTCTTGCAGCCCTTGTCTGCGCGCCGCGGGACCATGTCCAGGGCGCTCGGCAGGACGGCGTGCGCCTTGGTTTGGCGTGCCGTGACGTAGAGACGCCGCTCCGGTGGATCGCACGATGTCGAGGCCTCGATCACCTCGATCGACGCGTCGCCGCTTCGCCAGGCTACGCCGCGTGGCCAGGCGATCGCGTCCGACGCGGCCTCTTCTCCCGAAGCGACGTCGACGGCGACGACGCCCGAGTCGGTGATCAGCTGCAGCTCGGTCGCGGTCGTCCAAGCGAACGGCGCCAGCACGCCCTTCTTCGCCGTCGGACGCGCCGACACGCGACGCGCGACCCCCGCGTCGACCGGCTTCGCGGCGGCGTCGAGCGCCGCCTCGAGCGTCGTCTTGCGGGCACCGGCCTTCGGGAGCGCCGCGAGCGCGTCGAGGAGCGTCGCAGCGCGGCCGAGGTCGCCGGAGCGCACGAGCGAGAGCCCGGACGCCACGATCGCGTCGGCGGCGAGCTCGCCGTCACCGCACCGAGGCGTTCCGGCGCTCGTCTTCAGCATCGGGTCGCCGAAGTCGGCGCAGACCGCCCGCGCGAGCGCGATCAGGCGCGCCGCTTGCTCGCGCACGTCGGTGGTCTTGGCTCGGGCGGCGAGCTTCTTCGCCTCGGCTTCGAGCGAGGCCTGGGGCTCCGCCGGATCGAGCGCGAAACCGGCAGGCCGATCCGACAGGACGAGCGTCGCCGAGGGGTCGCCCCCCGCGCCCGCGCCGCGCAGCTTGGCGGTCGCGATCAGATCGGGGTGGCCGTCGCTGTCCTTGTCGGTGACGGCGAGCGACAGCTGGAGGTTCGGTGCCGCGCGCAGCTCGAGCCGAAGCTCGGGCGGTCTGGGCGTGGCTTTGCTGCGCGCAGCGTCGAGGCGGACGACGGCGACCCACTGCTCGGTGCGGCCCTCGCCGCACTTCGCCTCCACGTCGAGGACGACGAGCGACGCCTCGATCCGCGAGAGCCGCGCCTGGCGGGAGCAGCGATCGAGATCCAGGTCCTTGGGACAGCCGACCAGGTTGATCTCTCCGCCCGCGTCGCCCCCGCGAAAGAGCGCGACCTCGAGCTTGCGCCCATCGGTCTGCTCGGTCAGCGCCACCAGATCATCGGCCCCGTCCCCGTCGGCGTCGAACGTCAGGGCCGACTTGAACACCCGTCCGGAGCGCGCCCGGACCTCTTTCCCGCCGAGCTCGAAGACGGCGCTCGCGGCCGGAGCCGCGGTGGCGTCGACGGGAGCGAACGCGCTGCCGCTGTCGAGAGGGGCGCTCGCGGTCGGCCGGGCGCTGGCGCCGACCGAGGCGGACCCCCATGTCGGCACGGTCGGTCGATCATTCCCGCAGCCGTCGCAGCTTGCAAGGGCGAGCACGAGCACCGAAAGCGCGCACCTCGGGGCTGGGCAGGCGGGCTCATCGAGGAGAGGTCGGGTAGAACGTACAGGGGATGACAAGGTCGATGTGCCCCCCTGTTCGTGCCGCGCTACAATCGAGCCGGCATGAGCAGCCTTCTACCATGAAGGGGCCTCTCGTCGAGGGCGTCGACTACTACATGGATGGAGACCGCTTGGTCTTCACCGAGGCGTACCACGCGAAGCGAGGGTATTGCTGCAACTCGCGCTGCCGGCATTGCCCGTGGAAGAGCGCCGAGAAGGCCTCTCCGATCGTGATCACGGGAATCGGCGGCATCAAGCTGCCGCGCTGACCGCGCGCCTGCTCGCTCTTCGGCGAAGGTCTCGGACCGCACGATCGATCAACGCGACAGGCGCGCGATCGCTTCCGGGTGCTCGAGCGAAGGCGCGAGCCACGTAGGCCCGGCCTGCTCGAGCTCGGCCGCGCTCGACGCGCCCGTCGCCACCGCCAAGCTGAGCGCGCCGATGGCGCGCGCGGCGGCCACGTCGCGCGGCGTGTCGCCGACGACCAGCACCTCACACTGGTCGAGCGAGGCGCCAAGCAGCGCCGCGCCACGCTCGGCGCCACGGCGCAGGACGTCGGCCCGCGCCTCGGCGTCGCAACCGAACCCGCCGAAAGAAAACAGCTCTGTCAGGTTCCCACGCCCGAGCTTGATCTCGGCGCCGGCCTTGACGTTGCCCGTGCCGAGGCCCACCACCGAGCCCGGCCCGCCGGCGATCTCCGCCGCCTCACGCGCGCCGGCGAGGACGCGGTACGACGGCGCGTCGCGCAGAGCGGCACGCAGGAGCTCGACGTACCGCGCGAGGATCGCGCTCGCCAGCGCCTCCGTCATCTCGATGGCGAGCCGGTTCAGTCCCTCGCGCACGATGCCGAGGTCCGTCATGCCTCCGAACCGCACGCCCTCGAGCGCGTCGGGCGCGCCGAGCTCGGCCTCGAACGCCCCGCGCATCGATCGCCGCCCGGCGCCGGCGCAGTCGACGAGCGTGCCGTCGATGTCGAAGAGGACGACCCTCGGCATACGTTTCGCGTTCACCATGCCATAATCGTGAGCGGATGGGCGCGGAGGACCCTGAAGGCGACGACGTCTACGTCGTGCCGATCGAAGATACGATCGATCTGCACTTCTTCGCGCCACGCGACATACCGAGCGTCGTCGAGGAGTACCTCCTCGAAGCGCGGGCCAAGGGGTTTCGCGAGGTGCGGTTGATCCACGGCAGGGGCAAGGGCGTCCAACGCCAGGTGGTCCAACGCCTGCTCACCCGTCACCCCGCCGTCGTCCGCTTCTGGTCCGACCGATTGGGCGCTACGATGGTCGAGCTTGCCGCGGCTGATCCTCGTGAGTGAGGCGACAAATGGCCCAGCTGCGGGTACAATAGATGTCTCTCTCCGACCCAGTCGAGAGAGGCGCCGGCAGTAAGGACGGCAGCGATGGGCCAGAGCTTCGACCCTGATCAAAACCGCAAGCTGCCGCCGGTTGCGCCGCCGCCGCGGAAGATGGGTAGCGACCATCCGGCGAGCG
>CALKVR010000822.1 GCA_938004815.1 uncultured Polyangiaceae bacterium
GTGCACGGGCTCGAAGAGCGCTACGCGATCGGGCTCGGCGGCGTGCACGTTGGCGCTCGGCGCCATGCCCAGGCCCCCCTGCAGCGCGGCGCCGAGGTCGGTCACGATGTCGCCGAACAAGTTGTTGGTGACGACGACCTCGAACTGCGACGGGTCTTGGACGACGTACAGACAGAGCGCGTCGACGTAGACGTGGCGCGCCTCGATCGACGGATACTCGGCCGCGACCTCTTGAAAACAGCGTAGCCAGAGCTCGTGCGCGAACCGCATGGCGTTCGACTTGTCGGCCATGCAGACCTTCGTCTTCTTGTTGGCTCGGGCGAACTCGAACGCGGCGCGGATGATCCGCTCGACCCCCTTGCGGGTGTTCACGTCTTCGTTGATGCCGATCTCGTCGGGGGTGCCCCGCTTGAACTGCCCGCCGAAGCCGACATACACGCCCTCGGTGTTCTCGCGGAACACCGTGAAGTCGACGTCGGACGCCTTGCGGCCCTTGAGCGGCACGAGCCGATCCGACAAGCATTTGACGGGCCGCACGTTGGCGTAGAGGTCGAAGCCGAACCGCATCCCGAACAGGATGTCGCGCGCGTGCTCGAGCCCGGGCACGCGCGGATCACCGAGCGCCCCGAGCAAGACCGCCGAGCACGACGCCGCGATCTCTTGTTTGATCTCGGTCGGGAACGTCGTCTTGTCTCGGAGGTAGCGGTCGGCGCCGAGATCGAGCTCCCAGAGCTCGAGGGGGACGCCGTGACGTTCGCGGCACCACTCCAAGAACAGCTTGGCCTCGCGAACGACCTCGGTGCCGATCCCATCCCCCCCGATGAGCGCGATCTTCTTTTTCGTCATGTCGGTGCCGCCAAACCACAAACGCTCAGCCGAGGACCTTCTCGATCGGCGTGTACTCGAGGCCGTGAGCTTCGGCGACGCCCTTGTAGGTGATCGCGCCCGCGTAGGTGTTGAGCCCGAGGAGGAGCGAGCGATCGGCCTTGGAGGCAGCCACGACGCCCTGGTTGGCGAGCTTGACCGCGTAGGGGATGGTGACGTTGGTCAGGGCCCACGTGCTCGTGTGCGAGACGTTGCCCGGCATGTTGGCGACGCAGTAGTGGACGACGCCGTCGACCTCGTACGTCGGGTTGTCGTGCGTCGTCGGCTTGCACGTCTCGATGCAGCCTCCCTGATCGACGGCCACGTCGACGACGACGCTGCCCTTCTCCATCTTGGAGATGAGCTCGCGGGTGACGAGCTTGGGCGCTTTGGCGCCGGTGACGAGCACGGCCCCGATCACGAGATCGGCGTGGGTGACGCACTGCTCGATGTTCTCGGCGTTCGAGTAGAGCGTCTCGATCGCGCCGCCGAACACGTCCTCGAGGTAGGCCATGACGTCGGCGCGAACGTCGAGCATCACGACCTGCGCGCCCATGCCGATGGCGATGATGGCCGCGTTCTTTCCGACCACGCCGCCACCGAGGATCACGACGCGCCCGCGACGGGTGCCGGGCACGCCGCCGAGGAGCACACCCTTGCCGCCGTGCGACTTCTCCAGGCACGCGGCGCCGACCTGCACCGACAGGCGGCCCGCGACCTCGCTCATCGGCTTCAGCAGCGGGAGCGAGCCGTCGGGCAGCTCGATCGTCTCGTAGGCGACGCCGGCCACGCCCGTCTTCGCCAGCTCGCGCGTGAGGTCGGGCTCGGCAGCCAGGTGAAGGTAGGTGTAGAGGATCAGGTCCTTGCGAAAGAAGCCGTACTCGGCCTTGAGCGGCTCCTTCACCTTGACGACCATCTGCGCGCCCCACGCGTCGGCCGCGCTGGGGACGATGGTCGCGCCGGCGCGCACGTACGCGTCGTCGCCGATCCCACTGCCCTCACCGGCGCCCTTTTCGACGATCACCTTGTGGCCGTGAGCGACGAGCGCTCGCACACCCGCGGGCGTCATCCCGACCCGGTATTCGCGCGTCTTGATCTCCTTGGGGACTCCGATCAGCACGGGCAGACTCCTTCTTCGTGGGCTCGGTGGCCCTGGGGTCGCGCACGATAACAGAAGCCAACCCCAGCGTGCGCCGGCCGCGCGCCCGCCCGTTTCGTGACGCGGTGCGCAGCCGCGCGGGCTACCCGGGGGCCAAGCCGCGCAGGAGAATCGCGGCCACGAGGCGCTTGCGCCGCTCGGCCGAGCCGGCGGCCGGATCGGTCTCCGGGAGCAGCGCCTCGAGCACGGGCGCGTCGACCACGGGGTAGAGGATGAGGGCGAGCCCGGCTCGGACCATGTCGCTCGGCTCGACGTCGCTGCGGAGCTTGCCCGCGGCCTGGAACTGCGCGGCGAGCGCGACCACGGCCTCCAGGATCGGCCGGCTCTTCTCGCGGACGACCTCGAGCAATACGCCGGCGCCCGAGAGGACCTCGGCGCGCATGATGGCGAGGAGCTTCTGGTGGGTCTCGGAGAAGTCGACCATCACGTCGACGAAACCGTCGATAAGGCCCTCGAGGTCGGTGTGGCGCTCGAGGACGCGCCACGACGCGGTCGACATCTGCTCGACCGCTCGGCCGATCACGGCCTCGTAGAGGCCCTGTTTGTCGCCGAAGTAGTGGTGGATGAGCGCGGGCTGCACCGCGGCCGCGACCGCGATCTCGCGCAGGCGAGCGCCCGCGAACCCGCGCGCCGCGAACTCGTGCTCGGCCGAGTCGAGGATGCGCTCCTGCGTAACGGCAGCGCTGCGCTCGCGCTTCGGGTGGCGCCGATCGCTGGGCGGAACGCTGTCGCTCTTGGGAGGTGGATCGCCCTTGAGCGGTGGATCGGATTGGGGCCGGTCAGGCCGACGCATCCCACGTTTCGTACTGAATCACGCGCAGCTCTTCAAAGCCCTTTCGCACCCGTGGGGTCAAGAGCCCGAGCCGCTTGATGTTCGGGACGATCTTGGAAAAGAGAAGCGACTGGAACGTCTGCATGATGGGGCTCTCGCGCGTGACCTCCAGGCACTCGTCGACCGGCAGGTCCAGGTTCTCCCAGACCTCCTGCATCAGGAACCGATCGCGCATCAAACGCGAGGCCTCGATCACGAACTCTTCGCGATCGGCGAGCTCGCCGGCGCTCATCTCGTCGTAGGCCCCCCGCAGCGTCATCACACCGAAGGCGACGTGGCGCGCCTCGTCGATCATGATCATTCGAACGATCTCCTTGATGAGGGGCTCGGTCGCGCTCTGGCTGAGGAGGCCGAACGCGGCGAGCGCGAGCCCCTCCACGAGGATCTGCATCCCCAGGTACTTCATGTCCCAACGGCGCTCCTTCAGGATCTCGTCGAGGAGCGTCTTCAGGTAGGGAGAGATCGGGTAAACGAGCTCGACCTTTTCCCGCAAGTAGCGGTCGTAGGCTTCGACGTGGCGCGCCTCGTCCATCACCTGCGTCGCTGCGTAGAGCTTTGCGTCGGCGGTGGGCGCGGCCGACACGATCTGCGCGGTCGCGAGGAGCGCGCCCTGCTCACCGTGGAGGAAGTTCGAGAGCAGATACGACGTCGAGTGGCGTCGCAGCTTCGGCAGCTCGGTCTTCTTGTCCAGGCGGTCCCAGACCCTCGAGCCGAAGATCGGGATGAGCGCGTTCGGCATGTTCTCGGCCTCGGGGTCGACATCGGTCTCCCAGGCCAGCGCCTTCTGCGCGTTCCACTGCGCGTCCTTCGCCTTCTCGTACAGGTTGCGGAGGTCGGCGCGCTCGGGCGCGTAGCCGTCGACCAACGTCGCGTCGTAGGCGACCTCGAGGGTCGCAGGCGCGCTCTCCCGGAGGCGCGCGCCGCTCGGGCGCGGGGTCGGAACGTTCGCTCGGGACGGGTCGACGAGGGCTGCGCTCATGGGGGCCTCCGGAGGGAGATCCGAGCGTAGCTGTTGATTTACTTTTTAGTCAACTCCATCGGTCGCCGGCACGGGCTCCCGCCCCTGTCTCAAACCTCCAGATTTCCTCGGAAAACGCGCCGCGCCGGGCCCAGCATCACGATTTCGAGGCTGGCCGAGACGTGGATGGCCAGCTCGCCGCCAGGCAACGCGACCCGGACCGGAACCCCGTAGGACGCGGCACCGCTCACACAGGCGAGCGCGGCTGTGGCACAGGCGCCGGTGCCGCAAGCCTGCGTGAAGCCCACGCCCCGCTCCCAGACCACGACCTCGAAACCATCGGGGGCGGTCTGCCGCGCGAACTCGACGTTCGTGCCGCCGGGCGTCGTGCGCTCCACGTGGCGGCCGAGGCCCTCGCGCTCGTCGCCCGCCACCGCGTCGAACGTGATCGCGTGCGGGTTTCCGACGCTCACTGCTCCGAACGTGATCTCTCGCCCGCCCCACGCCTGCCGCGAGACGGGGCCGATCTCGGCGCGGCCCATCTCGACCTCGACGAGCGCCTCGTCGGGACCCGTCCACGAAACGCGGGCGACGCGCTCGCCGGCGTCGGTCTTGACCGCGATGTCCTTCGCCGACCCACCGGCGAGGAGCGCGGCGACGCAGCGGAGGCCGTTGCCACACATTTCCGGGCGGGAGCCGTCGGCGTTGAGGACGACCATTTCGGCCGGTGAGTCGCCGACCACGAGCACGCCGTCGGCGCCTACGCCGTGGCGCCGGTCACAGATCCGCCGCACCAGATCCGAGCCGATGGCCAGGCCGGCTTCGCGATCGCGCACGAGCACGAAGTCGTTTCCGAGCCCTTCCCACTTCTCGAACGACAGGCGCATCGCGCTTCCGGCGGTACGTCTACCGCGGCCGAGGCGCGCGCGCTACTCGCCGCGGAGCGCGGCGAGGCGGCCGGCGAGCTCCTCCGTCGAGAGCCCCTCGATTTCCACCACCTTGCTCCGCGACGACGCACCGGCGGCGATGCGTACGGCGCTACGGCGCACGTGGAGCGCCTCTGCGATCGCCTCGACCACGGCTTCGTTGGCGGCCCCGTCGACCGGCGCCGCCGCCACCGCCACCACGAGCGCGCCGTTTCGTTGCCCGCCGACGCGCGTCCTCGAAGCTCGAGGCTTGACGAAGACGTCGAAGCGCGAGGCCACGTTCTCGCTCACGTGCGCTCACGGTCGGCTGCGCGCGCGCCCATGTCAACCTGCTAGGCTCTCGCTGCAATGCCCGAGCTCAGGTGGCTCACGGCCGGCGAGTCGCACGGCCCGGAGCTGGTGACGATCGTCGAGGGTCTTCCCGCCGGCCTGCAGCTGACGGTCGACATGATCGACGCCGACCTCGCGCGCCGCCAGCGCGGGTACGGGCGCGGCGGTCGGATGAAAATCGAGACGGATCGGGTCACCATCGTGGGCGGTGTCCGCGGCGGCGAGACCCTCGGCTCGCCCCTGGCGATGCGGATCGCGAACGCCGATCACGCATCCTGGCTCGACCGCATGCCGGTCGGTCCGTTCGAGGCGCCCCCTCTGCCCCTCACACGACCGCGCCCCGGTCACGCCGATCTAGCGGGAGGCCTCAAGTACGACCGCCGGGATCTGCGCGACGTGCTGGAGCGCGCGAGCGCCCGCGAGACGGCAGCGAGGGTAGCGGTGGGGGGCGCCTGCCGCGCGCTCCTCGCCACCCAGGGCATCCGGATTGCTTCGCAGGTCGTGCGGATCGGCGACGTGACGGTCGATGTCGCCGCACTCTCCTACGACGAGATCACCGAACGCGCTCGCGGCAGCGACATAGGCCGAGACACGCATGCGCGACGCCATCAGCGAGACCGCCCACGCCGGTGACACGCTCGGCGGCGTCTTCGAGGTCTTTGCCACCGGCGTCCCGCCCGGGTTGGGCAGCCACGTGCATTGGGATCGCAAGCTCGATGGGCGCCTCGCCCAGGCCCTGATGAGCATCCAGGCCATCAAGGGCGTCGAGATCGGCGCGGGGTTCGCCGCCGGCGCGCTGCGCGGCTCGTCGGTGCACGATCCCATCACGTGGGACGCCGCGACGCGCGGCTTCAAGCGTCCGACCAACACGGCCGGCGGTCTCGAGGGCGGGATCACGAACGGCATGCCGCTCGTCTGCCGCGCGGCCATGAAGCCCATCGCCACGCTGAAGCGTGCCCTCGCGTCGGTCGACGTCGCCACCAAGCAGCCCTTCGACGCAGCGCACGAGCGCAGCGACGTCTGCGCCGTGCCCGCGGCCGCGATCGTGGGCGAGGCGATGGTCGCGTTCGTCCTCGCGCACGCCGTGCTCGAGAAATTCGGCGCCGACTCCATGACGGAGCTCTCACGCAACGTGGCGGCCTACCGCGCGCAGGTCGAGGCGTTCTGACGTGAGCCGATTCGATCGCCACGTCGTGCTCTGGGGCCCGCCTGGCTCGGGCAAGAGCACGGTCGGGCCCGTCCTCGCGGCCCGGCTCGGCTGGACGTTCGTCGATTCGGATCGGCTCGTCGAAGCGCGCGCCGACAAGGCGGTCTCCGCGATCTTCGATGCCGAAGGCGAGGACGGGTTTCGCGCGCGTGAGCGCCTGGCTTTGCGGCAAGCGCTCGACGCCACGCCGCCTACGGTCATCGCGGTCGGCGGCGGCGCGCTCGTCGATCCGCGAGCTCGCGACGAGGCGCTCGACCGCGCGCTCGTCGTTCGGCTCACCGCGTCCGCCGAGATCCTCGAAGAGCGGGTTCGGCTCGCCGGCGACGCTCGCCCGCTCCTCTCCGCGCCAGGCGCGCTCGAAGCGCTGCTCCGCCGGCGCGCGCACGCGTACAGGTGCGGGCACCTCGCGGTTCGGGCCACGGCCGCTCCAGAGATGGTCGCCGAGCGCATCGCCGAGCGCGTCACCGCGGGCTTCGTTCCGCTCGTCGTCGGCCCTCACGCGTACGCAGCCTGGCTCGCTCCCGGCGCCGCCGGTCGCGTCCTCGCCGAGAGCCTCGATGGCCTCGCTCCGTCGACCACGCACGTCGTGGTGGACGAGGCGGTCCACGCGGCATTCGGCGAAGATCTCGTGGACGCGTTGCCGGTCCCGCCCCGGAGCCTGCACGTCGTCGGCCCGGGCGAGGCCGCCAAGCGGTTCGGGGAGCTCGAGCGCATCCTGGCCGAGCTGGTCGACGCAGGAATCGATCGCGACGGTGTGGTGATCGGGCTCGGCGGCGGGGCCACCACCGACCTCGCCGGCCTGGCCGCGGCGCTCGTCGCGCGCGGCGTTCGCTGGGTCGCGGTCCCGACCACGCTGCTCGCGATGGTCGACGCCGCCCTCGGAGGCAAGACGGCCGTGAACCTTCGGGACGTGAAGAACCCGGTCGGCGTCTTTCACCACCCGTCGGCGGTGATCGTCGATCCGTCGCTCACGCGGACGGAGCCCGATCGAGGGGTTCGCTCCGCGTTCTCCGAGATCGTCAAGTCGGCCCTCATCGGCGATCCGGCGCTGTTCGATCGGTTGGAGCGTGATCCGGCGTCTCTCGTCGAGCGGCGCGACGGCGCGATCCTCGACGCGGTGCTCGCGTCATGCCGCGTAAAGGCGAGGGTCGTCGCCGCGGATCCCGACGAGCAAGGCGACCGCATGCTCCTCAACCTCGGGCACACGGTCGGGCACGCCCTCGAGTCGGCTTCGCGCGGCGCACTCACCCACGGCGAAGCCGTCGGCATGGGTCTCGAGGCAGCGCTGCACATCGGTGCGCAGCTCGGCGTCACGCCGGCCCCTCTTGCGGCGCGGGTCGTGCGCTTGCTTCGCTCTCTGGGCTTGCCCCCGCTCGGCGAGCTCAGCCAGGACGTCATCGGCCGCGTCCACGCCGACAAGAAGCGGCGGGGTTCACGCGTTCAGTTGGTGGTGCTCCACGACGTCGGGGCGGCGGCGATCGAGTCGGTGGAGCTCGCCTGGCTCCAGTCGGCCATGCGAAAATTGGGGCCCGACGCGAGCCTCCCGTAAGATTGGATCCAAGCGCGGCTCGCGCGTGAAGGAGCGGAGGCTTGGGTCATGGCTAGGGCGCTTTTTTCGAGGATTCTGGCGACGGCAACCTTGGCGATCGGCGCGGTGGCCGGGTTTGGTGCCTGCGTCGAGGACGAGGGCATGTTTTACGTGACCAGGCTCGGCGATCCGGACGTCGACATCGCATGCGATGAATTTCCCGACGCAGGCGTCGCGTTCTCCGGGATCGTGATCGACAAGAACATTGGCTTCAGCACGAGCGGGGTTCGGCTCTGCCTGAACAACAAGCTCAAATCGAGCCGGCGAGGCGGCGTGGAAACGTCGAACATCATCGTCAACGAGGTCGAGATCTCGTTCTCCGATGGAGGCGGGCGGCGCCAGGCCGTGATCGGTCTCTTGAGCGCCGACACCGAGGACGGCACGCCCGGGGTCTCGACGGAGGACAGCATCGTGTTCGAGGCGTTCACGGCGACCGAGTTCGCCAACTACGTCGGCCAGGCGAGCGCAGCAGGCGGCGTATTCGAGACGATCGCGTCGGTTCGCGTGTTCGGCCGCACGACGGGGGGGATGGATGTCGACACGCCGGAGTACTTCTTCCCGGTCCGGATAAAGGGCGACCCGGTGCAATGTTACTGCGACGTGCCGGACACCGATCCCACGGGCCTCGAGTGTCCCGACTCGGTCCCCTTCACCGAAATCTGCCTCTGATCGCCGGCCCCGGGCCGCGCCGCGATCAGCGTGACGTCGCCGTCTTCTCGGGAACCACCTCGTCGGTCTCGTCCGATCCGCCGCGGGTCGCGTCGATGATGTAGACGATCGGCAGCCCCAGGAACGCGATGTCGAGGTGGGCCGCGATGACGACCGATATCTCGTCCGACGAGCCCAAACCCACGCGGGCCTGAGCCAGTAGGCCCGCCGCTATGTCGTAGTGCGCCGAGAAGTTGTGGCCGCGGGTCCCGACGAAGATCGAGCCCGCGAAGCCGGGCTCGAAGCCGAAGTCGTCTTGTCCGATGCGACCGTACGTCCCCGCCGAAAAGACGAGCGGGAACGTGTCGACGACGGGGACGAGGAGAGAGACACCGTGCCCTACCTGGAGCTCGTCGAACGCGTGCGTGAAGAGCTCGGCGTAGGGGCCGACGCCGAAGTCCGACGCGGCCGAGCGAGCGAACAGGACGTCGCCGCGCATACCCAGGTGAAACGCCGGCTCCTCGATGGAACGCTCGTAGCCGCGCGCTGCACCGCCGATCGTCAGCCCGACATTGGCCTGCTGGGCACGCGCGCTCGAGGCAAAGACCATCAGCGCCCAGGCGCAGCAAACGCTGAGGGTACGGCGCATCGACACGGTGGCCGAGGTTACACGATGCCGTGCTATCGTCGCCTCGATGACGAAGCCGGTCGAGCTGCGCGTCGGGGGCAACACGTACCGCGTCGTGTCGTCTGCCAGCCCCGAGGAGCTCGAGCGCCTGGCCGTCGTCGTCGACGAGACGCTGGCCGGTATCGCGCCGCCCGGGCGGCCCATGCCTCCCCAAGCGATGCTGCTCGCCGCGATCGCCCTCGCCCACGAGGTCGAGGTCCAGCGCGAGCGCGCCGATCGGCTGGCCGCTCGTTCTCGCGAGAAGGTCTCGGAGATCATCTCGCGCCTCGACGGCACGCTCGAGCGCGCCGAGGACACGCTTCGTCGCGCCGAGCGCGTCGAAGCAAAATGACAAGACCGTTAGGTTATCTCGACGCGAATATCGCTCGTTTGCGGGCCGAATCGCTGTTTCGGCAGCCGCCGAGCTCACCCGTCGCAGCCGCAGCGGGTCTTGTTAATTTGAGCTCCAACGATTACCTCGGCTTCGCCGCAGAGCCGCTTCGGGGCCCCTCCGTCGCGCGCGGCGGCGCGGGCGCTTCGCCCCTCGTCGTCGGCACCTGGCCCGAGCATTTGGCGGCCGAGCAGGCCATCGCCGACTGGCTCGGGGCCGAGTCAGCGACCCTGTACACCTCCGGTTACGCGGCCAACGTCGGGGCGATTTCGTGTCTGGTGGGGCCCGGCGATCTGATCCTCTCGGATCGGCTGAATCACGCCTCGATCATCGACGGTTGCCGGCTCTCGCGCGCTCGAGTCGAGGTCTTCGACCACCTGGATGTCGCCGGCGTGACGGCGCGGCTCGCCGAGCTTCGGAGCGCGCACGCGCAGTGCCTCGTCGTCACCGAGAGCTATTTCAGCATGGACGGCGACAGCCCCGATCTCGTCGCCCTCCGAGGGGCCTGTGACGCGTTCGATGCCGCGCTCTACGTCGACGAGGCGCACGCTCTCGGAGTCTTCGGCGATCAGGGTCGCGGCCTCTGCGCCGAGCGCGGTGTGGCGCCCGACGTGTTCGTCGGCACGCTCGGCAAGGCGATCGGCCTCCAGGGCGCGTTCATTGCCGGCGCGAGGACGTTGCGGGAGTGGCTGTGGAACCGGTCGCGTAGCTTGGTCTTCTCGACCGGCGTATCCCCCGCGCTCGCAGCGGCTGTTCCCGAACGCGTCGCTCGGCTGCGCCGGGCATCAGGACCCCGTGACGACCTCCATCGGGTCGCCGCGCTTTTCCGGATGGCGCTGTGGCCCGACACGCCAGCGCTGCAGAGCGGGGTTGGGCCAATTTTGCCGTGGCGTGCTGGGTCGGCAGAGAACGCGCTCGCGGCGTCAGACTTCTTGCGTGGCGTCGGGGTCCTTGCACTGCCGATTCGCCCCCCGACCGTCCCGGCGGGCAGCGCCCGCGTGAGGATCGCGGTTCGCGCCGATCTGGCTTCCGACGAAGTTGCAGTCGCCGAGATGGCGCTGAGCAAGCTCCGCGAGTGGACCCCGCCGCCGTCCTAGGGGGCGCCAGAGAGGGGTGCGCGGGGCGGAAGCGGATGTGTCACGTGAAACGTCGTCACCGTCACGTGCCACGTGAAACGTCGACTCGTCCCCGGTCCACCGTGATCGTCCGGGGAGCTAGCCCAGCCCACGTGGACACGTCGTGGGCGACGATGACGACGATGGCGCCTCGTTCCGCTTCTTCGGCCGCCAAGGCCAGCAGACGCTCGACGCCGCGGTCGTCGAGCCCGGTCGTTGGCTCATCCAGGAGCAGCACACCGGGCCGGTTCACCATCGCGCGAGCGAGCGCAATGCGCTGCTTCTGACCGCGCGAATTGGTACGCAGCGGCCGCTCCGCGAACCCCCCGAGCTCGAACCGCTCCGCCACCTCCCGCCACGCAACCTCGGCATCGAGCCCACAGATCTCGGCTGCCAACGCGACGTTTTGCCGCCCGGACAGATCCCCGTACGCCATTGTCTCGTGCGAGACCAACCCCACGACGGAGCGGAGCGCCACGTCCCCAGGTCCAACCTGAACGTCGCCCGTCGTCGGCTTGATCGAGCCGGCCAGAACGCCCAACAGCGTCGACTTTCCCGAGCCGTTCGCCCCTACGATCAAATACGGCCGGCCCGGACCGAGCTCGAGCGTCACCCCACGAAGTGCTACCGTCGCCCCAAATCGCTTGGAGACGCCGTCCGCCCGGAGCCACTCCACCTTCATCGCCGCCGGCGCTCGGTGAGCGCGTGGTCCGAGTCCGCGAACGACGGCGGTCCGTCGACCTCCGTCATCTCGTTGTCCTCACCCACCGGGATCGCATCTCGCCGCATCTCCAG
>CALKVR010000823.1 GCA_938004815.1 uncultured Polyangiaceae bacterium
GCGGCCGCGCGCCTCTACCTCGATCCGCGCCCGCTCGCGCGCCTCTTCTTCGGCGCGCGCCCAAGCCTCTTCTTCGACGCGGGCGCGCTCCCGCGCCTCGGCTTCGGCGACCGCGCGCTCGGCGGCCTCTTGCTCGGCTCTGACGCGCGCTTCTTCTTCGGCGCGGGCCCGCTCGCGCGCCTCCTCTTCGGCGCGCACCTTGGCCTCGGCCTCTGCCTGGGCTCGCGCCACGGCCTGCACCTGCGCCTCTCGCTCCGCGACGAGATAGGACGGCAGAGCGCTCACCATCGGAGGAGGTGCGACCGGCGCCTGGCCCCACCCCGGCGGCGGGGTCGGCGTGTAGCCGGCGGGCGGTGCGCCGAAGACGGGCGCGGGGGTCGTGGGCGGGTAGCCCGGTGCGGGTGACGCGGGCGGCGCGGGCTCGGGCGCCGGGGCGACCTGGGCCGGGCTCCTGTATTGCGCCCAAGGCGAGACGGATGGTGGCGCCCCGGCTGCCGGCGCCGACGTGGCAAAGGCGGGCCCCGTGTCCTGCGACGACGGCTCGTCGAACGGGAACGAAGCCGCGGGCGGCGCGGGCGCGAACGGCAAGAAGGGCAGCGCAGCCGCCCGCGGCACCTCGACCGCGACCTCGCGCCCGGGCTCTGGCGCGGGCGGCTGGGTCGACGGGCCCTTCTTGGCCGTGTGCGACCGGAACGGCGTGACCGGCTCGCGCGCGGGGACCAGCCGGCCCGGATTGTCGAGCCGGACCTCCGGTGGAGTCGGATAACGAAGGATGCGCCCGCCGGCCATGGTCGCGAGGAGCAATCTACCGGAGCGACGAGGCTCACGCGATCGCTACGCGAAGGCGCCGGCGCCCGAACCCACCCGGGGGCCCGTCGAACACGCCAGCCAGAGCGTGACCGCAGGCCTTGCACGCACCGGTATCGTCGAGCCGGTACGCCAAGATCTCGTACCAGTCGCGCTCGATCACCTTCGTGTCGCAGCCCGCGCATCGCGTCGCGTCGCCCTCGAGGTCGTGGACGTTGCCCGTGTACACGTGGGCGAGGCCGGCGCGCTTGGCGATCGCCCTCGCCCGCCGGAGCGTCGCCGGCGGCGTGGGTGGAACGTCATGCATCTTGTAGTCGGGATGAAACGCGCTGAAATGGAGCGGCGTCTGGGGGCCGAGCTCGGACGCGACCCAGGTCGCGAGGGCGTCGATCTCGGCGTCGCCGTCGTTCTGTCCGGGGATCAGGAGCGTGGTGAGCTCGAGCCACACCGGCGTCTCACGGCGCAAGTACACGAGCGTCTCTTTCACGCGCTCGAGCTCGGCCCCGCAAACGCGCTGGTAGAACGCCTCGGTGAAGCCCTTGAGATCGACGTTCGCGGCGTCGACCTTGGCGAAGAAATCGCGGCGGGCCTCGGCCCCGATGTAGCCCGCGGTCACCGCCACGGTCTTGATGCCCCGCTCACGACAAGCGTCGGCGACGTCCATCGCGTACTCGATGAAGATGACGGGATCGTTGTAGGTGAACGCGACCGATCGCGCGCCGGCCGCGGACGCGGCCCGCGCGATGTCACCCGGCCCGGCCCGGTCGGCCAGTGTGTCCATTTCACGCGACTTCGAGATGTCCCAGTTCTGGCAGAACTTGCACGTGAGGTTGCAGCCCGCGGTGCCGAACGAGAGCACGCTAGAGCCCGGCAAGAAGTGCGCGAGCGGCTTCTTCTCGATGGGGTCGACGCAGAACCCGCTCGAGCGGCCGTAGGTGGTCAGCACGAGGTCGCCCGCCTCGTGCATGCGCACGAAGCAGAGCCCGCGCTGCCCCTCTTGCAAGGTGCAGCCGCGCGGGCAAGCGTCGCAACGGATGCGCCCATCGGGCAGCGTGACGCCGTAGCGCGCGGGGTGGTGGGCCGGCGGCGGGGTCACGAGACCCCGTCTTCGCCGTAGCCGGGCTCGGCGAACGATTGCACCTCGAACGTCTCGAGCTCGATCTCGTCGTCCCAGAAGGCCGCGGGAAGCCCGGCTTTCAGCTTTAGCTTGGCGAGGAAGTCGCGGGGGTCGCGCACCGCGTGCCAGACCTGGGGCAGAAAGAGCGCGCGCCGGGCGCGGCGGGTGAGGATGACGCCGTCGATCCCGGGGCGCAGGCTCGCGATCGCGTCGGCCTCGCTCGCAACCGAAAGGGGGCGTGGCCGGCCGAGGACGCTCACCTCGAAGCGAACGTCGTCGAGCTCACTCCGCTGGAGCGGACGCGAGCGTGGATCGTCGAACGCCGCGAGCGTGGCGTGCTTGGCGACGGTCGCGCCGATCCCCTCGTCGGGCTCGGTCGTGCCGATGCACCCGTGCAGGCTGCCGCCCTTGCGCCGGAGGGTGACGAAGGCTGCGCCCGGCTCGGCCAACCAGCTTGCGTGGGGC
>CALKVR010000824.1 GCA_938004815.1 uncultured Polyangiaceae bacterium
CCGCATCAAAGCCCGTCCGGCCGGAAGTTGGTGGGGCTGCCGCCCGGGGCGCGCCCGCCGCCGGTCGGGACAGGGCGGCCGGGAGCCGCGGTGGGGGCAGGCGCCGACGACGACGCGCTCGCGGTGGTCGACGACGACGTCTCGGCAGATGCGCTCGGCGTGACCGGTGCGGTCTCGGTCGCGACGACCGGCGGCAGAGCGGACGCGAGCTCGTTGCCCGCCGGGGCCGACGCGGCGGCGGGGTCCGAGGCCGGCGCGGCGGCGCCGTCCCGCTTCATCATCGCGTACACCCCGAAGGCGAGACCCACGCCGACGACGACGGCGAGACCCGCGATGAGCTTGTTGGAACGCCCGGGGCGCGGCACCGGCACCGGCGCCGCGAGCGTGCCGACGCTCGTGGACTGCGAGGGGCTCGTGTCCAGATCGGGCGGCGGCGGCGGCGGTTGACGCTGCCCGGACCCCGAGGGCGGGGGCAACGGAACATCGGCCAGGTTCATGGTCGACGTCACCGCCGGCGGTGGCTCGTGGACGGCGAGCTCCTTTACCACCTGGGCCACACGCCGCGGGGTCGCGATGGCCACGCCCGCCGTCTGCGCCGCGTCCTCGAGCGCCTCGGCGAGCTCGAGGGCCGTCGCGTAGCGCTGGGAGGGGCGGACCGTGAGCGCCCGCATGCAGACGTCGGAGACCTCACGCGCCACGCTGCGCTCGATCTCCCAGAGCGGCGCCGAGACACCTCGAATGATGGCGCCCATGAGCGCGGCCTCGGTGTCGCCGCTGAACACGGGCCGACCGCTCAGGATCTCGTAGAGGACGGCGCCGGCGGCGTAGACATCCACGCGCCTGTCCACCGGTGTCCCCTGGAACTGCTCGGGCGCCATGTAGCTCAGCTTGCCTTTCACTTGCCCACCGCGCGTCGACGACAGGCGCGAGGCAGCGCGTGCCACGCCGAAATCGGTGATACGCGAGATGCCGTCCACGCCCATGAGGATGTTGTGGGGCGTCACGTCGCGGTGCACGATCTCGAGCGGCGCGCCGTCGGCGCCGGTCTGCTCATGGGCCGCGTGCAGCCCGGCCAGCGCGTCGAGGACGACCCTCAGGGCGACCCCCTGCTCCATCCGCTTGTTCTGCTTTCGCAGCTCTCGGAGCACGAGGTGGAGCGACGGCCCCTCGATGTACTCCATGACCAGAAAGAGGGGCGCCTCCTGGACGTCGATGGTGGCCACCACGTTGGGGTGACGGATGCGGGCCGCGAGCCGCGCTTCGTCCAGGAACATCGCGACGAAGTCGGGCTCGGAGGCGATGTGCGAGTGCATCGCCTTGATGGCCACGAGGCGCTCGAACCCGCCCGCGCCGAGCGCGCGTGCCAGGTGCACCACCGCCATCCCACCCGAGGCGATGGGCCGCAGGGTCTCGTACCGACCGAGCCGCATCGATGGAAGAGTACACGAGCGGGGTCCTTTCGTATCATCGGGCTCGATGGCTCGACGGCTCGCCGCCGGAATCCTGGCCTCCGGCGCACTCTTCGCCGGAAGCTCCCTGTCCTGCAGCCACGACTGGGACGCTTTCGACCCGCGGCTCGGGGGCCCCGAGGGCGGGGGTGGTGCGACAGGGGTAGGCGGCGGTGCGACCTCCTCTGCCTCGACCATGACGGTATCGTCCACGTCCTCAGGCTCGACGGCGTCCAGCACCGCCAGCAGCGGTTCGACGGGCGGGGGCGGGAGCAACCCCGGCACCGTCGAGTACCCGGCCGCGGTCGCCGACTGCGTGAACCCCGGCGCCCCCGACCCCGACGCCTGCGCGCTCGAGGTCGGCCAGAGTCGCATGACCGTCGACGCCGAGTTCGACTCCATCAACGACCCGACCCCGCGCCACGTCTATTTGAGGTTCGACCTCGACGGTACGCTCACGGGCAAGGTGATCGACGCCGTCAGTGTTCGTCTGCACGTCCCCAGCACGAGCGGGTCCAACAGCGACAACAGCGGCAACATGTGGGAGGTTGCGCCGTTCGATCGGAGCGACCTCTTCGTCGCGGCGCCGATCAACATGGGGTCGACCCCGATCAGCCCCAACCTCGGCGCCGTCGCGCTCGACAGCGATGTTCTCTTTCCGCTACCGGTCGATTCGGTCGCGGCCGACGGCAGCGTGTACCTCGGCATCCTGCCCATCAACACGAACGGCGTCGACTACTTCAACAACGGCGGGGCCGCCCCGCCGATGCTCGTCGTCGACTACCACTGACGGCCCGCTCTCCAGGGGACTACGCCTTGCGGAGCGAGGCGAACGGGTTGTGCTTGAGCTCGCCCTTGGAGAGCTCGACCTTGGGCTCGGCTGCGCGCGCCGGAGGGCGGCGACGCGGCCCCGCGTCGGGTCGGCCCCCGCTCGGCTGCTGCGCGGCGCCCTCGACGGGCCCGCTCCTCGCGCTGAGCGCGATCCGCTTGCGGACGAGATCGATCTCGAGCACGCGGACCGTCAGCTTGTCGCCGACCTTGACCACGTCGCTCGGAGCACGGACGAAGCGATCGGCGAGCTGCGAGACATGGACGAGGCCATCCTGGTGGACGCCGACGTCGACGAACGCGCCGAACGCGGTGACGTTCGTCACGACGCCCTCGAGCGCCATCCCGGGGCGCAGGTCTTCCATCGTGCGGACGTCGTCGCGGAACTTCGGCGGCTCGAACGTCTTGCGCGGATCGCGCCCGGGCTTGACCAGCTCGGCCAGGATGTCGCGCAGCGTCGCCTCACCGAGCCGATCGAGCTTGCCGTCGCCTTGCTCGACGTACCGCTCGGCCGAGATCTTGCGTACGCGCTCGGCGTCACCGACCAGGGCGTGCACCGGAACCCCCAGGTCCGCCGCGATGCGCTCGACCGTGCCGTAGCGCTCCGGATGAACCGCGCTGGCGTCGAGCGGGTTGTCGGCGCCCTGGATGCGCAAGAAGCCCGCGCATTGCTCGAACGTCTTGGCGCCCACGCCCGCGACGTCTTTCAGCGCAGCGCGAGAGCGGAAGGCGCCCGACTTGTCGCGGTGCTCGACGATACGCTTGGCGAGCGACGGACCGATGCCGCTCACGCGAGACAAGAGCGGCGCGCTGGCGGTGTTGAGCTCGACCCCGACGAGGTTGACGCAGCTCTCGACCACGCCGTCGAGCTCTTTCGCGAGCAGCGATGGAAACACGTCGTGCTGGTACTGACCGACGCCGATGCTCTTGGGATCGATCTTCACCAGCTCGGCCAGCGGATCCTGCAGGCGGCGCGCGATGCTCACCGCGCCCCGAACCGTGAGATCGACGTCGGGGAGCTCGTCGCGCGCGACGTCGCTCGCCGAGTAGACGCTCGCGCCTGCCTCGCTCACCGAAACGACTATCGCCGTCGAGCCGGCCACCTCACGCGCGAACGCCTCGGTCTCGCGCCCGTGGGTGCCGTTGCCGACCGCGACCGCGACGATGCCGTGCTTCTTCACCAGATCGGCGAGAACGGCGCGCGCGCGCTTCTCGGCGTCGGCCCCCTGCACCAGGTAGATCGTCGTGTGCTCGAGCAGCTTGCCCGTCTCGTCGACGACGGCGCACTTGCAGCCGGTGCGCTGGCCGGGGTCGATCCCGAGCACGCGCCGCCCGCCGAACGGCGCGGCGAGCAGCAGCTCACGGAGGTTCGCAGCGAACACCTTCACCGCCTCGCGGTCGGCGCGCATCTTCATCTCGACCCGCACGTCGACCTGGACGCTGGGCAACAGCAAGCGCGCCACCGCGTCGGACGCGGCCTTCTCCAGCTCGCTCGCCCACGGCGACGCAGCGCTCTTGCGCACCCCGCCGAGCACGCCAGCCTGGAGCGGAGCGGCGTCGACGTCGACGGCGGCGCGCAACACGCCCTCGGTCTCGCCACGACGAATGGCGAGGTAGCGGTGCGACGGGATGGTTCGGAGCGGCTCGTCGAAGCTCGCGTACGCATCGAACTTGGTCGGCTTGTCTTCGTGCTCCTTGGTCTTGGCGACCCGAAGCACGCCCTGCTCCTCGATCGCGCGCCGCACGAGCCCGCGCGCCTCGGCCGCCTCGGCGATCCGCTCGGCGACGATGTCGCGCGCCCCGGCGAGCGCGGCAGCGGCGTCGGGCACCTCTTTTTCGGCGCTCACGAAGGCGGCCGCGGCCGCGACCGGGTCGTCGGCCCCCTGCGCCCAGAGCCGGTCGGCGAGCGGCTCGAGGCCGCGCTCTTTTGCGATCGTCGCGCGGGTGCGGCGCTTGGGCTTGAACGGCAAATAGAGGTCCTCGACCTCGGCCTTGGTCGTGGCCGCACGGATCTTCTTCTCGAGCTCGGGCGTGAGCTTGCCCTGCTTCTGGATCTCGTCGAGCACGCTCGCGCGGCGCTCTTCGAGCCCGGCGACGTAGGCGGCGCGCTCCTCGATGTTGCGGATCTGCACCTCGGCGAGACCGCCGCTCGCCTCTTTGCGGTAGCGAGCGATGAACGGCACGGTCGCGCCCTCGGCGAGCAGACGGACGACGGCGGTCACACCCGCGAGAGGCAGCTCGAGGTCACGGGCGACGTCGGGCGCGAAGCGGAGGAGAGCGGACGGCTTCGACGTTGAGGCATCGGTCATGGGCCGGCCACCCTAGCGAGAGCGCTCGACATTCGTCCAGTGGTAACGCGCTGACCGCATGACATCGCACTCTTCTTCCAG
>CALKVR010000825.1 GCA_938004815.1 uncultured Polyangiaceae bacterium
CGCGCTCGCGGGCGTGCTCTTCGAGCGTGACGTCGCGCGATGGATCGAGCTCTACGCCGGCGCGGAGTCGTCGAGGAGGCCTCCCTCGACCGCGGCCACCGCTGCGCCTGCGCGGTCGTAGAATGACGAGATCAGCAAGCGGTCACGGCCGTTCGCGTGCCGGCAGCGTCGAGCAGCCGTCGGAGATCTGCTGGATCGCTCGTCAAGATCGTGTCGCCGTCGCGGGCGAGGACGGCGAGGAGAGCGTCGACGACGTCGCTGGTGCGAGTCTTCGCGAGCAAGCTGCCGGCGCTTCGGGCCGCCGACTCGCCCGGCGCGTCGACCCTCGTCGCCGCGACGAGCCTGGCCACGAGGGCTTGCTTTCGCCCGTCGCGCCAGACCTGAGCGACGACGGGGGAGCTCGTCACGAGGTCCATTCCGAGCCCTCGCGCGGCGGCGAGGCGCGCGCGGACCCCCTCGTCGCCGCGCTCGAAGGCAACGAACGCACCCGCGTCCAGAATGAGCCGGCTCACCTTTTGGCCGCGCGCCGCGCACGAGGACGCTTCACGGCGGCTACGAGCTCCACTTCGGCGCGGCCGACCGCGCCCAGCGGGAGCGGGCCGAAACGCCGATCCGCCTCCTCGAGCGCGGCGTCCAACGCGGCGAGCCGCACTTGATGGGCGACGGCGTCGGTGACGACGTGCGAGACGGTCGTGCCCCGAGTCTTCGCGAGCTTGCGGAGCTCACGCCCGAGCTCGCTGGGGACGGTCACGCTCAAACGGTCGACGGCCATGGCATGACTGTATGGCACACGCGCGTATTACGCAATGCGGTCTGCCCCACGCTCAGCCCCTCGCGGCGCACGCCTCATCGCGGTCCTCCCAAAACGTCGCGATCGCGGGCCACAGACCGCTCGCGGCCTTCTTGGAGACGACGGCACCCACGTGCCCGCCCGTCAGGTGGAGGCGATGCTTGTCGGTCGACCGCGCGAGCTCCATCACCACCGCTGCGCTCTGCCAGGGCACGATTGCGTCGTGCTCGAAGGTGACGGCGAGGAGCGGGCATGTGAGGTTCTCGAGCCGCGCCGGCTCGCCGCTCAACGTGAAGGTGCCCTTCACCAACGCGTCGTCGCGGTAGAGCTCGGAGATGTAGCGCTCGTAGCAGGCACCGGGGAACGAGACGTTGTCGTTGCCCCACGTCTCGAGCGCGAAGAAACCGTCGAGGAACTCGTCGTCCCAGGCCTTGTCGAGCATCGTGGTCGCCTTGGAGAGCGTCATCGTCGGCCGGAGCATGTGAAAGGCCGACTGCATCAGCTGCCACGGGACGTTGCCGAGCCCGTCGACGACCGCGCGGACGTCGAACGACCGCGTGCGGGTCCAGCGCGAGAGCATGCCGCCGTCGTGAAAGCCGACTGGCGTGGCCAGGAGGGTCAGGGTGCCGACGTGCTCGGGCCGCACCGCGGCGTGGATCGCGGCCAGCGTCCCGCCGAGGCAATAGCCGAGGACGTGCGCCTTGGGCGCCCCCGACTCGCGGCAGGCGACCCGCAGCGCGCGCCCGATGTACTTGTCGGTGATGTCGTCGAACGTGAGGAAGCGATCCTCGTCGGTGGGCGTGCCCCAATCGATGCAATAGACGTCGTGCCCGCGCGCCACCAGCCACTCGACGAAGCTCTTGCCCGGCATCAGGTCGAGCACGTAATGGCGGTTGATGAGCGAGGGGATGAGCACGATCGGCGCCCGAAATGCGCGGCCCTCGGGCCGCGCCACGTAGTGGAGTAGCCGCCACTTGTTCTCGCGGTGCGCCTCGCGCGCGGGGGTCTGCCCCACGGCCGGCATCGGCCGCGAGAAGCGTTGGGCGAGCGCGACGAGCCGGTCGAGCATGGTCAGACCTCGTCGTACAGCGACTCGAGCTCGCGCGCGAAGACCTCGTAGACCTTCTTGCGCCGGACCTTGAGCGTCGACGTGAGGAGGCCGCCCGCCACCGTGAGGGGCGTGTCCATCACGCGGAAGCGCTTGATCTGCTCGAACTTGGCGAGGCTCTCGTTGACGCGCCCGACCGCGTCGTCGAGGAGCTTCGTGATGGCGGCGCTGCGCCCCTCGGTCGTGACGCCGTCGGCGCTGAGCCGCGCGTCGACGGCCTCGGCGTCCAGCCACAGCCCGGCCACGAGGTACTTCTTGCCGTCGCCATAGACGACCGCGTGCGAGACGAGGGGCTCGTCGGCGAATCGCACCTCGATGTTGGCGGGCGGCACGTTCTTGCCGCCGGCGGTGACGAGGATCTCTTTCTTGCGGTCGACGATCTGAAGAAACCCGTCATCGGTGAAGCGCCCGACGTCGCCCGTCTTGAACCAGCCGTCGGTCGTGAAACACTCGGCGGTGGCGGCCGGGTCCTTGTGGTAGCCGCCGAAGATGTTCGGGCCCTTCGCGAGGATCTCGCCGTCTTCGGCGAGCTTGAGCTCGAGCGACATGAGGGGCTTGCCGACCGAGTCGAACCGAAAGTCCTTGGGCCGATTGAGCGTCAGCGTCGGCGAGCACTCGGTCAGGCCGTACCCCTCCATGATGAGGATGCCGTGGCGATAAAAGAGCTCCTTCACCTCACGCTTGAGGCCGGCGCCGCCCGAGAGACAGAACTTGAGGCGGCCGCCCGTCTTGGCCGACAGCCTAGCGCGCTGCTTCTCGAGATCGGTCTCGGCGAGGGCGTCGGTGGCGAGCTTCTCCCAATACGCGGGGACGCTGAAGAAGACGTCGGGGCGCACCTCGGGCAGGCGACCGAGGACCCCCGCCGGGTCGGCCAGGTACGTCGTCCAACCCATGGAGTCGCCGATGCACGCCTCGCCAAACCCGAAGATGTGGCTCATCGGCAGCCAGAGCACGTCGATGTAGCCCTCGTCGAGCAGGGGGGCGAAGCAGCGCAGCCAATCGAGGCCGTTCGCGCCGACGTTCGCGTGCGTGAGCGGCACGCCCTTGGGGTTGCCGGTGGTGCCGCTCGTGTAGAGCATGAGCCCGGCCGCATCCACGCGCACCGACGAGAGGCGATCGAGGAACGCCCCCGGCGCCTGCTCGTCGCGCTCGAGGCCACGCGCGAGCGCCGCGTCATAGCGGACGACGCGGGCTTCGACCTCGTCGAGCGAGGGGACGTTCTTGCCGCGCTCGCGCAGACCCTTGAGCACGCTCGCGACCTCGCCCGTGCGCGGGAGGAGCACGAGCCGCTTGACGGCGTCGAGCTCGCCCCACGCCTCGAGAGCGCGCGCGAGGAGATCGTCGCCGTCGACGAAGAGGACGCTCGCGTCGCTGTGCTTGGCCACGTAGGCGGCCTGAGGCGCCGTCGAGGCGGGGTAGATCGGCACGAGAACGCCGCCCGCCGATTGGACCGCCATCGCCGACGTCATCCACTCGACCGAGTTCGACGCGAACACGGCCGCGCGCTCACCGACCTCGAAGCCCACGCCGGCGAGGAACATGCCCATCCTGCGGATCTGCTCGGCGTAGCTCTTGTATGTCACCGAGCGATAGTCCGCGCCGTCCGGCACCATGAAGCGGACGCGCGTGCTCCGCTCGGCGAGCCGGTCGAAAATGGCGCGGGGGGCGGGCTTGATCTCTTCGTAGCGGCTGAGGTCGAGCACGGTGCAGCTCCTTCGGGTCAGGTCTTGTCGGCCTTGAGTGCCGCGATCTGCTCCTCGAGGTCGAGGAGGCGGCTCTGGATCTGGTTGAGCGCGTGGAGCGACCGCTCCTGATCACGCTTGGTGGGCAGGCCGAAGACGCCCCATGCCCCTGCGATCGTCTTGTCGGCCTGGGCCTTTGCCTTCATCGCCCCCGAGAGCCACGCCCCCGCCGGCTCGAGGACGAGCGGGCTCTTCATCCACTCTTCCATGTACTTGGCGGTCAGGTTCTCCCACGTGTTGAAGTACTGCTTGAACAGGTCCCAGGTCATCATCGCGTATTCTCCGTTTCGCTCGTTGGGGTCAGTAGCCGAGACGGCGAAGCTCGGTCGCCGTCGTAAACAGATCCGTCGTTTCGCCGTCGGCGCTGGTGGCGCGCGCGACCTCGGCGAAGCACTCGGCGTAGAACGAGACCTGCCGCCGCACGACCGCGTCGCCGACGGCGGGCTCGACCGTCACCTTGGTCACGACCCGGTGCACCTGCTCGAACGTGAGCTGGGGCAGGTCGGCCACGCCGACGGCGTCGACGGTCACCTCGTAGGTGTCGCGCCCCGCGTAGGGCAGGCCCTGAATCAGGCCGTTCGTGATCTCACCGACCGACGTGTACGTCGGCTCGACCACGACCGGCAGGCGCAGCACGACGATCGGCGGATCGTAGACGAGCAGGGTGCGCCCCTCGGGGGGGTCGGCCTCGGACGAGGCGAGGCCGAGGAGCTGCACGCCGTCGGCGCGGGTAAAGCCGATCGAGTGCAGCGTGCCCTCGCGATTGAAAGGCGTGACGAACGCGCCCTCCGGGAACGACGCCGCGTACCATTTGCCTTCGAGCGTGGCGGGGACGATCTCGAGCGATTGATCGTCGGCGTAGTCGACGGCGAAATCCCACTCGGGCTCCCCGTCCGTCGTGGTGCCCACGAGATCGACGGTGCGATCTACGCCAGGCGGCGACACGACATAGCGGATCTTCGTGCCGATGGCGGTCTGGAGCTCGCTCGCTTCGATCATGCCGTCGACGTTGGGCACGCACGCCAGCG
>CALKVR010000826.1 GCA_938004815.1 uncultured Polyangiaceae bacterium
GAAAGAGGCAGCGGACCAGCCGAGCGCGCTCGAGGCTCGTGCCGACGAGCGAGCACGTGTCGACGCTCGCCTGCTCGAAGGCGACCTCGGCGAGGTTCGCGCCGTCGAGCTTGCTGTCGCTGACCGAGACCATGAGCGCGCTCGCACCCGACAGATCGGCGTCTGAAAAGTCCGCGTTGCGGACGACGAGCATGTCGAGCTTGGCCTTCGCGAAGCGGGCACCAGCGGCGCGCGCACCGGTGAGGTCGGCGCCGGTCAGATCGACGCCCTCGAGATCGGCGCCGTCGAGTGTCGTGTCGTGCAACACCGCGTAGGCGAGCTTTGCTCCCGCGAGCTTGGTCCCCGTGAGCATCGCCTTGCTGAGGATGGCACCGGTGAGGTCGGCGCCGGTGAGATCGAGGCCCGATAGATCCTGCTCGGAGAGATCGCGGCCGGAGAGGTTCGCGCCGGGGCCGAGAGGGTCGGTGCCCGGCTCCGTCATCGCGCCTTCAGCCTCCTTCGCGAGCGCCTCGAAATGAGCCAGGGCCGCCGCCTGCTCACCGGTCGCGTTCGGGCTCGCCGCCGCCCGCGTCGCCGCGAGCACCGATGCCACGGGCGAGATGAGGCCCGCCTTCGGATCGCCGTCGCGGCGGGGCGCGCCACCGCTCGGCGCGACCGCCTTCGGGGGTGGCCCCGCGAGCTTCTCCTGGACCGCGGGGTTCGACATCGCCTGCGACACCGCCTGTTCGATCGCAGGCATGAGCGAGTCGGCGGCGGGCCCCATGAGCTTCGCGAGGAGCGCGGTGAGCGTCTCGGGCTTCGTCGGGTCGACGGACGGCGCTGCGCCGGGGCCGGCCTTGGCCATCTCGGCGGCCGCCTTCAGCGCGGGGTCGTCGTCGTCGGGTCGCTCGAGACCGATCGGATCCTTCGCGAACGCGTCGAGCTCGGCCGTGTACGTATCCTGGGCCAGCGGCTCCGAGTCGAGCTGCTCGGCCGCGACGAGCGCGAAGGCGAGGTCCGAGAAGTCGTCCTCGGCGACCGGGCAGAGGCCGCGCCACGTGAGGTACACGAGCTCGGCATCGGCGTCGCAATGGACGGTATCGAGCACCATCGGGACGGCGCGGGTCTCACCGCTCACCATCCGAACGAAGACGCGCATGCGGATGCTCGGGAGCCGCGTCTCGAGCACACGCTTCGACGCCACGAGGTGCTCGAGCACGAGCGGCTCGTCGCCACGCAGGAAGCCCTCGAGCTGCTGATCGGGCGCCCCCGCGTGAAAGTACCCCGCGTCGAAGTCCTCGGCGAAGTAGGGCGCGCGCTTGGTCGCGTAGTCGCCGTCGTACCTCTTGCCGATCTTGTCGGCGCGCAGGCTCCAGGCCGCGTTCATCGGCGCGTAGCTGGCGGGCAGGTCCTCGCGACCGCTGGGGTAGACGACGGTCGGGCTCGGCGTTCCGATCGGGTTGGCGGCGAAGCTCGACCCACCGAAGGTTTGCGACCATCCGAGGGGGAGCTTCTGGCCGAGAGCGTCGGGGTCGCGGCGTACGACGAGGGTCTTTTTCCAGTCGCCGAGCGAGAGCCGCACCGCGAGCTCGCGGCCGCTGCGCCCGTGGGCGTGCGCGTGGCCGCGGAGCGTCACCTCGGCGTTCTTCTTCCAGTCGGCGAAATCGCTGGGGTAGAGCACCTCGCCCGCGCGCGCCTCGTCGTCGTCCGCAAAGGTGTCGGCGGTGAGCGCGCCCTGCGCGAAGCGGTCGAGCGCCTCCGAGACGTCGGCGAGCTTGGCGAACGCGGGGAGATCGCGCGCGGTACGGAGCGGGCTCATCGCTTCGCCGTCGCGCATCACGAAGGTGCCGCGAACGATGAAGGTCAGGTCACGCTGCGGCGGACGGCGCGAGGTGATCTTGAAGCCGAACGGGAACGGGGTCTTGTTCTTCGTTCGCATAGGTCAGCCGTAGAAGCCGAGGAGGACGTTGTGCTTCGTGATGCTGGCCTTCACGGTGTCGACGACGCTGTCGCGCTCGGTGATGGTGCCCGTGCTCGTTCGGACGCCGTAGTTCACCTCCTTGTGGTTGCCGATCGCGACCTCCAGCTTGCGCGCCCAGGTGAACTCGACCACGCCGCCCATGAAGACCTGGAGCGCGGCGCCCATGAACGCCTCGATCCCGGCGCCGGCCGTGACCTCGAGACCGCCCGCGACGCGGAGCGACGCGTGGGTGCCGATGAACAGCTCGTTGAAGGCGCCGAACCAGTGCTCGGTGGCGACCTTGGTGTTCTTGCCGAAGTAGTCGGCGTTTCGCTCCTCGTCGATCTGGTCGGCGGTGATCTTCGTGTCGATCTTCTCTGCGTAGGTGCGCTCGACGATCCGACCGACCTTCTTGGCCGACGATCCGTTGTGGTACTCCATGCTGCGAGCCCACTTCTTCTCGCGGATCACGGGGTTGAGGACCGTCGCTTGATCGGGCTTGCTCCATCCGTCGGTAGCGGCCTCTATCGGAATGGTCGTCCCCGCGATGCGTTCGGCCTCGGTGTACTCGCAGGGGGTGTCGTTGCCGAGGTCTGCGGGCAGCTCGGGCTGATGGCCGCTCTCGGAGCCGACGATCGTCTCCTGGAGAGAGCCGAGGAACTCCTCCTTCACGATGCCGTGGTACCGTGTGACGACGTCACCCTTGGCCGACTCCTCGTGGACGCGCCACGTGCCCGTGAACTCGTCCTTGATCCAGCGGATGTCGGTGACGGCGCCCGGCGCGATGTCGCCGTCGGTGATGAGCCCGCCCGACGCGTCGTAGGCGGCACCTTGGTCGGCGGCGTCCTGCCGGCCGAGCACGAGCATCTTGTAGTTGCCGCGGATGACCTCGACCTTGTCGCCGCGCGTGGTCGAGATGCGGTTACCGTCCGAGTGATCGCGCCAGCCGCCTAGCGTGTGCAGCTTCGACGAGAGGTCGGCGCGCGCCTGGGGGGTGACGCCGTCGTACTTGCCCTGGTCCGGGTAGTCGGTGCGCTCGCGATCGTCGTCGGCAAAGCCGGTGACCATTTCGGCGAGGCGCTTGTCGTCACCGCAGGCGCCCATCTCGTCGCGGACCGCGCCGAGGCGCAGGTACGAGGTCATCAGCCGGTTCGTCGCCGGGTTCCGGGCGAAGTCCTTCACCTTGATGACGAGGTGCCGCTGGCCCGACGTTTCATTCTCCGCGATGGTCGCCTTGCCGTTCGTGAGCTCGTTCGCCTGGGTCATGCGTGCGCCTCCAAACGAGTCCACGCAAACCAGGGCCAGACCCCGCAACGACGCCGTCGATTTTTCTCAGGCGCCCGGGTGCTCAGTCCCCGACGAGCGCGTTCACGGCGCCCGAATCCCTGTACTTTCGCACCCTTGCAACCATCTCCTCGCGCGAGCTCCAGGGCAAGACGTTGCCTCGCGGCGTCGCGTACTCGAGGTAGAGGTTGTCGTCGGTGGACACCAGCTCGTCGACCGGGACCCCGAGCTCGCCCGCGACGTCGGCGATGAACGCATCGAGCCCGGCCCCGGTCGCGAGGACGTCGCCGGCGAGAGACTTCAGCGGACGCGACGGGCGGATCGCGCCCAGGCGGGCTTCGAGATCGTCGAGCTCGGCGGCCGACGCAGAGAGGGGCTCCATCGAGGCCACGAGGATCCCCTGCCCGCCCCCGTAGAACAGCGCCACGTGGGGGATCTCGAGCTTCAGCGTATGGATGACGGTCGCGAGGTCACGCGGGTAGAGGTGGTGCATCTGGATCCATTGCTGGAGGATGCCGCCAGGCGAGAGGCGCTCGCGAACCAGGGCGTAGAACTCGCGGCTGTACAGGCTGCCGGCCCCCGCGAACCACACGCTCGTGAGCTCGATGCCGATGAGGTCGTACTCTCGATCGGTTACCAAGAGGTGGTTGCGGCCATCCTCCATGAAAAGCGTGACGCGTTCGTCATGCAACGCGCCCGCACCGATCGGCTCGAAGTACGTGGTGGCGGCCTTGACGATCGCGGGTGAGATCTCGGCGACCTCGACGTGCTCGAATGGATAGGCCGCGATCGTCCCGAGCGTGCTGCCGGTCCCGAGGCCGATCACGAGCGCGCGCTCGAAGCGCGGGACGAACATGGCGGGATAGTGCGCAAAGAAACGCTGCGCGTGGACCTCGCCTCCGTCGTTACCCTGAAACTTTCCGTTCGTCAGGAGCGTGTGCACGCCGTCCTTCTCGGTGACGGTCGTGACGCCGCCCTGGGTGTCCTCGGAGACGTAGATGATCTTCTCTTCGCCGCGGCCCCAGTCGAAGTACACGTGGTACCCGCCGGTGAGCGCCGATAGATCCCACGGCCGGGCGGTGACGCCGAAGATCGCGCTCGCGATGGCGAGACCGGCCGCGAGCACACGCGCGACGCGGCCGCGCAGGTCGCGTGGCGACTCGTAGGCGGCGACGATCAGCGCGACCGCCGCGAACGCGCCCGCGATGACGACGATGGAGCGCTGCGACCCGAAGGCGGGGAGGATCGCGTAGCCCGCGACGAGCGCACCCGTCACCGAGCCGAGCGTGTTCACCGACGTCACCCGACCGACGAGCCGGCCCACCCCCGAACGGCGCGCCAGGATCTGAAGCAGGAGGGGGAACGTCAGCCCCATGAGGGTCGTCGGAACGACGAGCGCCGTGAAAGCCGCGACGCCGCGGACGATCTCGCGCTCCTCGAACGTCGCCTTGGCGCCCGCGGCTCCGCGAAAGAGATCGGGGAGGCGCTGCCAGACGTCGAGCGTCGCCGTGAGCGCGAGCGCGGCCGCGCCGAGCGCGACCGCGAGCGACGCGCGCCCCAAGAGGCGATGGACGACCGGCGCGAGCCCGGCGCCGATGAAGAGGCAGATCAGGAAGATCGAAAGGATGACCCCGAACGCATAGGCGCTCGTCCCCACCACCAGGACGAGCAGGTGCACGAAGAGGACCTCGCACGAGAACACCAGCGCCCCTGACGTGAACGCGACGAGATCGAGCACCCACGGCGGAGAGGCGACGCGCTCTTCTTCGACCGCGCCGGTCGCCACCGGTGCCTGAGCGTCCGTCGGTCTCTCGCGGCCGAGGGCGATCGCGACCACGCCGACCAGCCCGCTCGCCGCGGCCGCCGCGAGGGTGGAAGCGCGCAGGCCGAGCGCCGGCAAGATGACGTACGCGCACGAGATCGACCCGATCGCGCCGCCGAGGGTGTTCGAGGCGTAGAGCACGCCGAGGACACGCTCGCGTGATCGCGGGTCCGGGCGGTCCTCGGTCAGCCGCGCGAGGAGCGGGAGGGTCGCGCCCATCGCCATCGTGGGCAGGACGACGACGAGCACGGCGCAGAGCCACCGCACCACCGAGATGAACGCCTCGCTCTCCGGCGCGGCGCGCACGAGCGCGACGTACATGTCGCCGACGGCGCCAAAGGCGAGCGGCGTGACGGCGACGGCGGCCGCGACCGCGATCTCGAGCACCCCGTACACGAAGAGCGGCCGCTCGACGCGAGCAGCGAAGCGACCGCCGAGCTGCGCGCCGAGGGCCATGCCGCCCATGAACGCGGCGAGCACGGCGCTCACCGCGTGTGCGGTCGAGCCTACGACGTACGACAGGTACTTCGAGAAGCAGACCTGATCGACGAGGCCAGCCGCGCCCGAGACGACGAACATCGCGGCCACCGCGGCCACGGGGACCTCTCGCTTCGACACGTGGCTTGATACCTCGCCTCGCGCCCCCCTCGCAACGCGACGCGTTCCCGACGCGTGAAATAGGCGTCGTTCGGCCATCGGATGGTAGGCTCGCGGCGTGCGCCGCCGTGGTCTCGCGTTCGCTCTCGCGGTAGCCGCGGCCCTAGGGGCGATCCCGGCCCCCGCGCGCGCCGACGGGGTGCGACCCGATTGGGCGTTCGGGCACCCCGCCGGTGACGCGGTCATCTTCGCGACTGCCGCCGGCTCCAACTTCTTCGCGTTGCTCCCTCAAGGGCGGAGCGGCTGGGCGCCGAGCCACACCCTCCCCGACGACACCACCGTCGCGAAGTGGAGCGATCTCACGGGCGCGGTCGGCGGCCTGACGATCCAGCTCGGGCTCGGCTACGTGCTGGAGTCGGCGTACCTCGACGCGGTCGGCGCCGAGGATCCGGGCGTCGAGGCGCTCTTCGGTACGATGGTGGAGACGCAGGCGGTCGGCCTCTCGAGCGGCGTCACGTTCCTCATGAAGCGGCTCACCGGTCGGTGCCGCCCGCGCGCCTACGCGAGCGGCGTCTGCGATGGCGAGTTCGACTCGTTCCCGTCTGGTCACACCTCGGCGATCTCGCCGTTCGCGGGGGCGCGCCTGGTGCGGCTCATCGAGACGCCTGGTGAGGGCATCGCGTACCGCGCGATCAACTACGGCGTCGCCGAGCTCGGCACCATCGTCACCGCTATCCTTCGCAACTACGCCGGCGCCCACTCCTGGGAAGACGTGCTCGTCGGCGGTCTCGTGGGCCACAGCGCGGGCGTGCTCGTCGGGCTCGCGCATCGGCCGGTCGACGTCGAGCGCGGCCCCGGCAAGGCCAGGGGTGCGATCGCGGGTACGACCCCGATCAGCCTGCCCGCGCCCACGACGTTCGAGATCTCGTTCGCGTTCTGAGC
>CALKVR010000827.1 GCA_938004815.1 uncultured Polyangiaceae bacterium
CGGCTGGCCGTGTGCCGGCTACAAGCCGCTCGGCGCGCCTCAGTGGTTCCAGCTCGAGATCGCGATCGTCGGCGGCTCCTACCGGGTCATCGCGCGCGTCTACCCGGTCAAGGGCGGCGGCGTCAGCGAGCTGTACGCCGAGACGCCGGCGACCGCGGTCGAGCCGGGCGCCAGCATCCTCAGGCGCGTCGCAGGCTCGGGCGGGCGGTGATCGATACGATCACCCCCATGTCGCTTCTGATCACGGGCTGAGAGCGCCGAGCTCGCGAATCCCGCGCGGCGCCGCTGTCGGGCCATGGCACGGGCGCTGCACAAGGGTCCGCTTCCTCCTTTCTCCCAACACGGAGAGGCTCATGCGGTCTCGCTCTTTGGCTCGCCCTGCGTGCGCAGCGGCGTTGGTGATCGGCTGCGTCTCGAGCTCGGCGTGCGCGCCGGTTCCCGCTTGGCAACGAGGGTTTCACGCCAAGCCCAAGATGCAGCCCGACCCCAACCCCCTGGCCGCGTCGTTCGAGCAACACGTCAACGAGTACCGCGAGGGCTCCACCGGGGGTCACGGCACGGTGGGCGGCGGGTGCGGATGCAATTGAGGGCGGTCTTCGCGACGGCGACGGCGACTGCCCTTGCCCTCGTCACCCACGCCGCGTGCGCGCAGGCCGTGGTCGAGGCCGACGCGCGCGGCGGCGTGTACCACGACTCGGACGCTACCACGATCGTCACGAGCGCGGTCGCGGCGCGCGCGTGGCCCCATGAGCGGCTCTCGATCTCCGGCCGGTACCTCGCCGACGTGATCACCACTGCGTCGGTCGACGTCGTCTCGGCCGCGACCGATCGCTGGGACGAGGTGCGGCACGAGGGGAGCGGCGGCCTGGGTTACAAGGACGCCGACCGTTCGGCCTCCGGGTCCTACATCTATTCGGTCGAGAACGACTGGCGCTCGCACACGGGGGTGCTCGCGCTCGCCCACGACACGCTCGATCACCGGCTGACGATCGGCCTCTCGGGGTCGTTCGTCTACAACGAGGTCGGTCGGGCCGACGACGAGAACTTCGACGAACGCCTGCTCGGTGGGACCGGCAACCTCGACACGACCATCGTGGCGTCGAAGCGCGACCTGGTGAGCGTGACCTACTCGCTCGGCTACGCGAGCGGCTACCAGGCGAGCCCGTACCGGTTCGTGCGCTTCGACGGCCCGCTGCCGGGCGCCCAGATCGCGATCGCCGAGCGTCACCCCGACACGCGCGCTCGACACGCCGTCGGCGCGCGCTGGAACCACCACATCGAGCCGGACATGGCGCTCCGGAGCATGATGCGCGGCTACGTCGACGACTGGGGTATCGCGAGCGGCACCGTCGGGCTCGACTACGTGATCGGCGTCGGCGTGTTCGAGATGGCGATCCTCTCGCGGGCCTACGTCCAGAAGGCGGCCACGTTCTACCGCGAGGTCTACGCGTCCGAGCTCGACTACATGACGGCCGACCGCGAGCTCGCGACGTTCTTCGACGTCTTCGGCGGGCTGCGGCTCGGGTTCGACGTGAGGGACGCGGGCCCGTTCGAGTCGATCCACGGCGACGTGCTCGGCAAGGCCTTCTATTACAAGTTCTTCGACTTCCTTCCGCTCCCCGAGCGCTACGGGTTGATCGCCGAGCTCGGCTTGGGAGCAGCGCTGTGAGCACCGCACGGCGGATCGGGATTCGGGCCCTCGCCTACGCGGCGGTCCTCCTCGTCGCCGGGTGCCGCGAGCTCGACGCCGAGGTCGCGCCCTCCGAGCTCGACCCGCACTACTTTCGCTGCAACGTCGAGCCAGTCCTCATCAAGTCGTGCGGTCAGCTCGCGTGCCACGGGCACACCGAGCGCTTCTTTCGCGTGTTCGGGCGGAACCGTCTTCGCTACGGCCTGCCGCCCGAGAAACGGAACGAGCCGCTGCTCGACGGCGAGCGCTCGCACAATTTCGCGTCCGCGGCCGCGTTCGTCGACCGCGAAGAGCCGGCCCTGAGCCTCCTCCTCACGAAGCCGCTCGATCAAAAGGCGGGCGGCGCCTACCACGGCGGGGCGAACGAGTATGGGATGGGCGACGTCTACCTCGCCAAAGACGAGGACGATTTCGCCGCGCTCGCCGCCTGGGCCGCCGGGGCCAAGGCCGACCCGTCATGTCTGCAACCGGGCGAGGCCCAGGGCGGGAGTGCTCCATGAAACCAGTCGCAGTCGCGATCGTCCTGGGCCTCGCCGCGGCTGCGCACGCGCGACCCGCAGCCGCGTTCCACAGCGGAAGGGACTATGACAAGAGCGTCTACGAAGGCGGCTCGGGCGGAGTCTACTACCTCGGAACCAAGGCGGAGCGGGGGTGGACGTGCACGATGTGCCACACCGAGGCGCCGGGCACGCTCAAGATGCAGATCACGAGCGAGCCCCCTGAGCTCGCGCTCGAGCAGCGCTATGTCCCCGGCACGCGGTACCAGATCGACGTCGCGATGATCGCGGCGGGGCAAGAGCTGGGGGCGGCGAACCCGCAAGCGAACTACAACGCGCTCGCGCTCACGTTCGTCGACGAGCTCGGCGAGCCGCACGGCAACGTGAGCGGCAAAGCCGATCTGTTTCTCACGATCGACTTTTCGACCCTGGTCGTCACCGGCAACAACCCGCGCGAGACGGCCTGGCAGTTCGCGTGGACGCCCAGACCCGAACCGGGAAAGGGCGTCGCGCACCTCCACATCGGCATCGTCGACGGCAACGCCGGGGGCAAGGTCGGCGAGACATTCACAGACCCGTTCGGCGACGACGTGCTCATGGCGCACTTCGTGCTCGCCGAGAGCCCCGCCCCCGAGGCGCGAGCCGCGCCCCCGCCGGCGCCCGCGCCCGCCGCGACGAGCTTCCTCGACGCCAGAGTCTCGACACGTCCCAACGCAGTGAACTTCGGAGGTCCCGATGCGTGCCTACTTGCTCTTTCTATCCCTCGCCTCGGTCGCCGTCGTCGCCGGCGCGTGCGGCGACTCTGAAGCCGACGGTACGACCTCCAGCGGGGGCTGTCCGCCGGGCGTCATCTGCGGCGAGGGCGGCTCCGGCGCCAACAACACGAACAACTCATCCAACGCGTCGACCGGCAACGGCCAGGGCGGCGGCTGCCAAGAGGCGTGGCTCTGCTCGCCGTGGGAGAGCAGCCCGCCGGGCAGCGACGAGGGTTTCCGGGTGTGCACGGATCTCGCCGCGTGCGGCACCACCGCCGCGAAGCCCGTCGAAATGGCGACGCTCCCCGCCCTCGACCTCGACTACTACAAGTGCGAAATCGAGCCGATCATGAACGCGTCGTGCTCGATGCTCGGTTGCCACGGCACCGACTCCCGCCCGCTGCGCACGTACTCTCGCGGCCGGTTCCGAAACGTCGAAGAGTCGGTCGTCAACCCGTGTCCGGGCGGCGGCATGACCCCGCTCGCCGAGTGCATCGGCTCGATCGAGTGCGGCTGCTGGCAGAGCCCGCACACCGGCGTCGAGTGGCAGCGCAACTACGACGCGGCACGCGGCTTCGGCCTCGACGCGCAGGGCAACCCGCTCTCCGACAACGAGCAGAGCGAGCTGATCCAACAGCCCATGGAGGGCGGTGGCAAGGCCCACGCCGGCTTCAAGATGTTCGACCCCGGGTCGCCCGAGCACACGAAGATCAAGGCGTGGCTCGACGGCACCACCTTTGGCCAGACGTGCCAGACCAACAACTGAGAGGACGACGACGATGAAGCGCAAGAACAACACCCGGCTCTACGTCTCGCTCGCCATCGCCCTGCCCGTCGTGGGCGCGTCCGCCGTCGCGCTGGCGTTCCCGTTCGGCAACTCGTGGATGCAGCCCGCGCACGGCGTGGCGAACAATCAAATCCTCGCTCACGACGTGGCCGGTCGCGCGGGTGGCTCGGGCAATTGGTCGACCGGCAGCAAGATGGATCGGGGCCTGAAGTGCTCTCACTGCCACACCGACTCGCCCGGGGTCATCGACGCTACGATCGATTTTCAGCCGCCGATCACCGGCGGCAAGTACGTGCCCGACACCGACTACAACATCACGATCACCCTCGTGAACGAGACCAAGCTGCCGGGCAACGGCGTCCCCACGACATTGAACGGCTTCGCCCTCACGTTCGAAGGCGCGAACGGCCTGCGCTCGGGCATCCTCAAGTCCGACATCCCCGGGGTCGACTCGAATAGCTGCCCCCAACAGTACCCCGCGATGAACCCCACGAACGGCACCAGCTACGTCTATGGCAACTGCAACGCCATCGTGTTCGTGCCCGTGCCCGACACGGTCGTCTGGTACGCGGGCTGGCGCTCTCCACCCGCTGGCTCGGGCTCGGTGAAGATGTGGTACGCGGTCGTCGACGGCGATCACCAAGGCAAGAGCTCGCTCGACGACGACGTGCGAGAGGCGGTGGTCACCTACGACGAGGGGCCATAGGCAGAGCTAAGATAGGCCGATGCGAAGCTGGCTCGGCCCCACGCTCTGGCTGGCGCTCGGCGCGTGCAGCGTGGAGCCCCTCGCCGCGCCCGAGCAGAAGACCTGCCCGTGCGCCGAGGGCTGGGTTTGCGACCCCGAGTCTGATCGATGCGTGCGTCAGCTGCCGCCCACGTTCTGCGACGAGGCGAGCGATTGCAGCGGGCCTTGTGATTCCGGGGCCTGCGTCGAGGGGCTGTGTGAGCGAGCGGCGCCGGGGGCGCCATCTCGCTACCCTGCCCCGTTCGACTGCGCGCGCGACGTCTGCAACGAACGCGGTGAGGCCGTCGCCGAGGTCGACCCCTCCGACTTCTACGACGACGGCAACGAGTGCACGATCGAGTCGTGCGGCCCGAACGGCCGAGAGGTCGCGTTCGCTCCCGATCGCACGCCGTGCACCGCCGACGGGGGCAAGCTCTGCTCGCTCGGTGCCTGCGTCGAGTGCATCGCGGTCGACGACTGTCCGACGGGCGATCTGAGCTGCGTCGGGTCGTACTGCGTCGTCCCGGACTGTGAAGACGGGATGCAGCAGGCCTTCGAGCCCTCGATCGACTGCGGGGCGCCGCTGTGCCCCCCGTGCCCCACGGGCGAAGGCTGCTTCCAGGACTTCAACTGCGCGAGCAGCGTCTGCGAGAACGAGACGTGCGTCGAGAGCTGCTCCGATCTGGTCAAGAACGGCGACGAGTCCGACATCGACTGCGGGGGCGGGTGCGCCCCCTGTGCCCAATACCAGCGGTGCAACACCGGCGCCGATTGCATCAGCGGGACGTGCGCCGGCGTCTGCCTATGACGCCGACGCCAGCGGCGCGCGGCCGAGATGAAGTCGGAACGTGATCACCGCGGCGCATGGCGCCGGCGTCGGACCAGCCACGCGACGAGGGCGCCGAGGACGGCGCTGCTGCCGGTGGGCCTATCGTGGGCGGAGCGGCAGTCGCATCCGTCCTCGGCTCCGCCGTCTTCGGCGCTGCCACCGCCGACACCCGTGGAGCCCGGGCCCGCGCCGGGG
>CALKVR010000828.1 GCA_938004815.1 uncultured Polyangiaceae bacterium
TGGGCTGCTCCGCCCCCGGCGTGCTCACGGCCGAGATGGTCAAGACGATGGCCGCCCACCTGAAAAAGGAGCCCATCGAGAAGGTGATCGACACGGGGGCGCGCGTCGTCGAAAAGGCAAACATGGGCGAGCCGGCGATCAAAGAGCTGCTCTCGCCGGATCTCAAGCCGTACCTCTCGCCATGACGGCGCCCGCCCTCGCGGCGCGCAAGATCGAGAAGCGGTTTGGCGCTACCGTCGCGCTTGCTTGCGCCGACCTCACCGCGAGCGCGGGCGAGGTGCACGCCCTCTTGGGCGAGAACGGCGCGGGCAAGAGCACGCTGCTCGGCATCATCGCGGGCATCCTCTCGCCCGACGCGGGCGCGCTCGAGCTGGACGGGCGCCCGTACGCGCCCGGCTCGGCCGCCGACGCGAAGCGCTCGGGCGTCGCCATCGTCCCCCAAGAGCCCACCCTCTGTCTGGACCTGACGGTGGCCGAGAACATCGTGCTCGGGCACGAGCCGACGCGCCTTGGCCTCGTCGACGAGAAGGCGAGCGCGCGCACCGCCGAGGCGGCGCTCGATCGCCTCGGCTTGCGTCTCGACGTGGGCGCGCCCGCGCGCGCGCTGTCACCGGCCGAGCGCCAGCTGGTGAACATCGCGCGCGCGCTCGCGCAGGGCTCGCCGCGCGTGGTCGTCATCGACGAGCCCACCAGCAGCTTGCCCCACGCCGAGGCCGAGCGCGTGCTCCGCGCCGTCAAGGATCTCGCGGGCTCGAACGTCTGCGTGCTCTACGTTTCGCACCACCTCGAAGAGATCATCCGCATCGCCGACCGGTACACCGTGCTCCGCGACGGCCGCACCGTCGAGGCCGCACCGATGCAGGGCGCGACCATCGCCGACCTGACGCGGCTCTTGCTGGGTCGCCAGGCGACGGCGGAGCCCCGGCCGGCGCGCGAGCGGGGCGCGCTCATCCTCGAAGTGCGCGAGCTCCACGGCAAGAAGCTCCCTCGCGGTGCGTCGCTCGATCTCCATCGCGGTGAGGTGCTCGGGGTCGCGGGCCTCGTCGGGTCGGGCCGAACCGAGCTGCTGAGGGCGATCTTCGCGCTCGACGCGATCAAACGCGGAACGGTGCGCGTAGCCATCGGCGAGGCGGCGGGGGCGAGCAGCCCCGCCGATCGCATTCGGCAGGGGCTCGGCATGACGAGCGAGGACCGCAAGAGCGAGGGCGTCGTCGGCGCGATGAGCGTGGCCGACAACCTCACGCTCTCACGGCTCGACACCGTCTCCTCTCTCGGGCTGGTCTCCGAGCGACACCAAGAGGCCGCGGCGGCCGCGCTCATCGAGCGGCTCTCGGTGCGCACGGCCGGCGCGTTTGCGATCACGTCGACCCTGAGCGGCGGCAACCAGCAGAAGGTCGCGATCGGGCGACTCATCCACCAGGACGCCGACGTGCTGCTGCTCGACGAGCCCACCCGCGGCATCGATCTGAAGAGCCGCGAGCAGATCTACGACATCGTCGACGACCTGGTCCGCCGGGGAAAGGGCGTGCTCTGGGTCTCGAGCCAGCTCGGCGAGCTCTTGCGGGTGTGCGACCGGATCGCGGTCATGAAAAAGGGCGTACTCTCGCCCGCAGTCCCTGCCTCTACCTTGACCGAGCACAGCTTGCTGGAGGAGATCAGCGCCGGATGACGTTGCCGCCTTGGGCAGCGAAGCTGTTCGCGCGGCCGTGGATGGGGCCGCTCCTGGGGCTCGTCGTCGTCTACGTGCTCATCGGCGCGGCGACCGGCGGTGATTTTCTCCGGCCGGTAACCCAGGCCACGATCGCCCGTCAGACGGTCGTGGTCGGGCTCGCCTCGGTGGGCATGACCCTGGTCATCGTCACCGGGGGCATCGATCTGTCCGTCGGCTCGATCGTCGCTCTGGTCGCGGTGGTGGTGGCCAAGACGCTCGACGGCGGCAGCGGCCCCCTCACCGCCGCCGCCGTCGGTGTCGTCGCCGGCCTGGGGTGCGGCGTGCTCAACGGGGTGCTCGTCTCGGGCCTCCGCATCGGGCCGTTCATCGTCACCCTCGGGACGATGAGCGTGTTCCGTGGGGTGGCCAAGGGCGTCGCCGATCAGCAGAAGATCGACGCGCCCGCGCAGGGTCTCGACGAGCTCATGGCCATGCTCCCTGCGGGGAGCCCGATGCTCGTGCCCCTCGGGGTGTGGGCGACGGTCGTGCTCGCGGTCGTGGGGTCGGTGGTCCTCGACCGCGCCCGCATCGGTCGCTGGTTCGTCGCGGTCGGGTCGAACCAGGCGGCCGCGCGCCTCGCGGGTCTGCCCGTCGGGTGGGCGCGCCTGGCCGCCTACGCGATCGCCGGCCTGCTCGCCGGGGTGGCGGGGGTGATGGACTTTGCGAAGCTCACGGTCGGCGACCCGACCGGGTCCGCCGGGCTCGAGCTCTCGGTGATCGCCGCCGTCGTGATCGGAGGCGGCTCGCTCGCGGGCGGGCAGGGCTCGATTCCGGGGACCATGATCGGGGCCGTGCTCATGACGGTCCTCGCGACTGGCGCCACCCAGCTCGGCGTCGCCAACTGGGTCCAGGAGATCCTCACCGGTGTGATCATCATCGGCGCCGTCGGGCTCGATCGCCTGCGGCACGCCCGGGCCGACTAGGGCCCCCCTAGCACGGGCTACCGCGGCACCGGCGGAACGATGACCTGGCTGAGAGGCTGGACAGAAGCGCCGGCGGGGTATGCGTAGCTGACGTACTGCGAGTAGGGGAACTGGAGGAACGACGGGTCGCCGCCCGTCGCGCCGCTACCCCAGCCCCAGACCGTGATCGCGAACGGCGCGTCGCTGAGAGCCTCGTGCCTGCCGTTGTCGCACCCGTTCATGGGCTGGAAGTTGCCGGTGACGAGATCGAGGTAGGCGTACTCGTACTGGCCCGACGAGCCGACGGGTTGCCAGCCCGAGATCGGGGCACCCAAACATCCGAGCGTCACGTCGTGAAAGCCGTCGGCCGCGGCCTTGCGTATGACGACCAAGCTCGTCTCGGGATACGTCGGGTCGGTGAAGAAGACGTACTGGTCGAGGTATTGCTCGGTGGGGATGACGTTGACCGTCTCGGGATCACCGCGACAATCGCCGAAGAGGTCGGTGCTCACGTCGCTGCACCCTGTCATGTGCCCCGAGACGTAGAACGGGTGGTCGGCGTCCTGGCTCCGCACGATGAATGGCGCCGACGTGATGAACTCGGCGACCTGGCCGACGCCGATCGTGGTCGGAGCGCCGGGGGGCGGCGCCGGCTCGTACGTGAGCTGGGTACCGTCGACGGCGCCGACGATGCGCCACGGAGGCTCCTCTTCGACGCCGGGGAAGCGATTGCGGTGGTGCACGCCGATGTACTCGGTGCCGAGGGCGCGGACGGGGGGGATCATCTGGTGGCCGGCATCGCAAGCCGAGGTGCCGCTGTCGGGGAGGTTCATGCAGCGGTTGCCGCCGAGGAGCCCGACCGGTTTGGTCGATTGCACGGGGCTGCCGGTCAGATTCGCGTCCTGCGTGAACTGGAGGACCTGACCGCGGTCGATCGTGTACGTCGCAGGAACGCCGGCGCCGGTCGCGGGCACGCCCGTTCCACCCACGATGGCCGCGGTCGGGCTGATCGTGATCGCGGTGTCGTCCTCGGCCGCGATGATCTGGATGTACTGCTGAAAGTTGACGTCGGGGACGGTCTGGCGAAACGGATCGATCGCGATGTAGTTGGTGTCCCAAGCGCTCGTAGGCAGGAGCAACGTCGCGCTCGTGATCGCGC
>CALKVR010000829.1 GCA_938004815.1 uncultured Polyangiaceae bacterium
TCGTCTCGACCGACACCTGGATGGTGTGGGCCACCCGCCATGATCCGCGCCGGGTCCGCACCGTGATCTACGACGCCGATTGCGGCGTCTGCTTTTTCCTCTGCCAGCTGCTCAAGCGCTGGGACACGCGCCGCCACCTGGTCTTTCAGCCCAACGACGAGCGCCAGAAGCTGCGCGTCTGGGAGCCCACGAAGCAGAAGATCGTGCGCCGCGAGATGCCCGCGCAGATCACGGGCGAGCTCGTGGACGACACGGTGGTCGCGGTTCGCCCCGACGGCTCGTTCGCGACCCGCGGCGAGGCCGCGGCCGAGGTGCTGCTCGCCCTCCCCGGGCTCGGCCTCTTGGGGATGCTGATGAAGGCGCCGATCTTCGCGCAGCTCGCCAACGCCGCTTACGACGTGTTCGCGCCGCGTCGCACCGCCGTGAGCATCGAGCTCGGCCTCGCAGCCTGCGGCGTCGAGCCGCCCGGCGACGCCAAGAGCTACCGCGACGCGCCCGGCGCGGCGGGCAAGGCGCCGGCAATCCCGCCTGCGCGCGTGCTCAAGAACCGCATCACCGGCGGCGTCCGTGAGGTGCTCGCGGTCCTGTTCGTCGCTTCGCTCGTCGTCCAGACGGTGCGCC
Organism: uncultured Polyangiaceae bacterium; assembly: GCA_938004815.1. Taxonomy (GTDB): domain Bacteria; phylum Myxococcota_A; class Polyangia; order Polyangiales; family Polyangiaceae; genus Xiheicaenibacterium. The sequence continues at coordinate 622 of CALKVR010000829.1, forward strand.
AGAACAACCTGTCCGAGGGTGCGCCCGAGAGCGAGCTGCTGGCTTCGATTTCGTGGTGGACGCACACCAAGTCGGACTGGGCCGTCCTCACCCCCGAGCCGCCCGCGCAGAGCGGCTACATGGTGATCGACGCCTACACCCGCAACGAGGCCTCGGTCGATCCGCTCACCGGCAAAGAGCCCAAGCTCGTCCCCGACGCCGCGTTCGATCTCGGCCCGCTCTGGGCCAACTACCTCGCGCAGATCCGCCTGCAAGAGCAGGTGCTCTACCAGCCGTCGTTCCGCACCTACGTGTCGAAGCGCGGCCCGAAGTGGCCGGCCGAGAACCCGGACGACAAGCTCCTCGGGGCCGACGCTTATTGGGTCACCGCCAACGTCCCTGTCGGCGACAGCACCCCGACGGCCGAGCGCCTGTTCCGACACGGTCGCGGTGGCAAGGTGCTCGGTGAGCTCGGCGTCGCCGACAAGCCGGCGCCGGGGCGGCGGCTGCCGCTGCCCGGCGGCGAGCCCGGCAAGGTGCCCATGCCTCGCCCCGTCGCGCCCGCGCCCGCGCCGCAAGAATGACGCGCTTCGCGCGGGTGCGCGCCGCGCTCCGCGATCGCTACCTGACGGTCGACCCGCGCACGGCGGGCCTCTTTCGCATCGTCCTCGGCACCGTGCTCGCGCTCGATTGCGTTCGGCACTGGAGCGAGGCGCGGCTGCTCTATTCGTCGGCCGGCGTCCTGCCGAACGAGAGCCATCTGCTCCACCCGAGCGCGGGGCAGCTGTTCTCGTTCTTTCACGCGTTCTCGAGCCCCGCCGAGGTGAACGTCGTGTTCGCGCTCGGGCTCGCGTGTCACCTGCTCCTCTTGGTGGGGTGGCGCGCGCGCCTGTTCGCGCTGCTCAGCTTCGGCTTCGTGACGAGCATGGATAGCCGCATCCCGCTGGTCGAGAACGGCGGCTACGTCGTCGTCAACCTCATCACGCTCTACGCGGCGTTCCTGCCGATCGGGCAGCGGTTCTCGATCGACGCGTGGCGCGCGGCCTGGCGCTGCCGCGTCGAGACGACGGCCCCCGAGCTCGGCGAGCGCCCGTGGCAGGCGCTCGAGCAGCGCCCGTACGTGTCGCTCGCGGGCGGGCTCGTGCTCTTCAACTTCGCGGTCATCTACTTCTTCAACGTCGTCAACAAGACCGGCAACATCTGGCGCAAGGGCGACCCCGTCCACTACGTGCTCCACATCGACCGCATGGTCACCGGGCTCGGCGTCTTCGTGCGCGAGACGCTGCCGGGCCCGCTGATCACGGCGGCCGATTTTCTGACGCTCTCGGTCGAGACCATCATCTTCTGCTGCATCGTGTGGCCGTTCGGTCGCAAGTGGACGCGGCCGGTCGCGCTCGTGCTCATCGTGGGGCTGCACACCACGCTGGGCACGATGATGCGCCTGGGACCGTTCTCGTGGTTCATGATCACGTGGTCGACGCTCCTCGTGCTGCCGATCCACTGGTCGATGATCCGGCGCCGGCGCGAGGCGACGACGCGCGGCGCCACGATCGGCGTCGACGAGACGTCTCCCCTCGCCCTCGCGCTCGGGCGGGTCGTGGCTCGCCTCGACGGCTACGAACGAGTGACGTTCGTAGCCGGCCCCGCCGGCGGGCTCCTCTCGCTGGGGCAGGATGGTGAGGGCGACGACCGGTGGCAGCATAACGAAACTGTCATCGTTAGGCGGGTGCTCGAGGCGCTGCCGGCCGGCGGCCTGCTTGCTCGCCCGCTCGGCTGGGCCCTCGCGTTCATGCGCCGCCACGAAGCAGGGGTGACGCGCTTCTTCGGCCTCGACGAGCCGGTGCCCCAGGCGGCGCCCGCCGTCCCCCTCTTCTCGCGCTTCGCGCGGGTGCCGCGCTTCTTTCGCGAAGCGTTCCTCGCGTACTTCTGGGTCTGCGTGATCATGCAGCTCTGGCTCGAGAACAAGGCCATCCCCAAGCAGCTGCCACCGCCGGTCAAGCCGGGCCAGGTGCTCCAGCCCCACGAGATGAAGGCGCTCGATTGGATGAACCGCGTGCTCGGCACGCGCGTCATCACGCTCAAGCCGTCACCGTCGCCGGTGTTCCTCCAGTACACCATCAACTATTTTCGCCTCTACCAGGGCTGGGGGATGTTCGCGCCCAACCCGATTCAAGAGGACGGCGTCCTCGCCATCGACGCGTACACGATCGACGGCCGCCGCGTGGACCCCCTCACCGGCAAGACGCCCGACCTCGATCTCACCGACTCGCGCGGTGAGGGACTGTCGCAGCTGCGCCAAGACTACGGCAACCGTATCCGCCTCGACCGCAACGCCATCTACCGCGAAGACCTGAAAAACTACCTCATCCGCTGGCACCAGCTCACGGGCCGGCCCGACGACGAGCTCGTCGCGTTCGACGTCTACTGGGTTCGCGACAAGTGCCCTCAGCCCGGTGAGTCGCAGCCGACCGCCGGCGAGGCGGTGCCGATCCACACGTGGCGCAAGCAGGCCTACGAGCCGCGCCCTGGCGTCCCGCGCCCGCCCCCGTCGCCCAAGCTGAAGAGCGCAGACAAGATGGAGTGAAGCCGACCCCGAGCGGGTCAGAGCGATTTGCCCTCATCGGGCTTGTCGTCGGCGGGCTTGTCGTCGCCCCCCTCCGCGCCGCCGCCCTTCTCGCCCTTCTCGCGCTTGCCGCCGGCCCGCTCGTCGGCCGAGTTCATGACGAACCCGTGCATCCAGTCGGTCTTGTAGACCGCCTTGTGATCACAGCCGGTGACCCCGAACGTCATCGAGTCGAGCACCTGGACCTTGAGGTCGTCCTTGTCGCACGAGAACTCGAAGGCGGCGCGCTCCCGCAGGCTCACCCACTTACCTTGGTTGCCGTCGAAGATGTAGATGTCCTCTTTGCCGCACCCCTTGGCCTGGCGCGACATCCCGACGTTCTCGACCTCGATCTGCTCCTCGCCGCAGGGAAAGGCCTGCGCGGCGACTGGCTCGAGGCTGGGGATGCAACCGGCAGCGGGGATCGCGAGGACGAGGAGGGCCCGGTGAGTGAGCATGACGGCCCGTTAGCGCGCCTCTCCGCGGCGGGGAAGGGGAGTCGAACGCTCGAATCCTGCCGATGATCCGCCGCGCGCAGCCGAGCCCAGCTACGGACGCTCCCTCGGGCCTTTCAACGGCTGCCCCCAGTCGTCGCGCGGCCTCGGGAGCGCGCCGGCAGCGTGCGCGACCTCGAGGGCAGACTCGAGCCATGCCAGACGCTCGTCCACCGAGACCTCGAGGCCGACGGTTCGACTCCGGTCGTCGGCGGCGCGCCACGAGCCCCAGTCGTCGCTGCTCATGCGTCTCGGCGCCTCATCGCGATCGCTTCGAGCGCGGCGATATCGTCGAGATCCTTCGGCCGGCCGGCCAACCGCTTCATGGTGATCAGATCTTGGATCGACGCGACCGGAACGGCAACGCCTTCGATCTGGACGGTCTCCGCCCTGACGAGGAGCTCTTCGAAGGGGATTGGAGAGTCGACGAAGAGATCGACCTCCACCAGGGGATGCCGCGGATCATGCATCGAGAAAACCCTCATCCCCTTCTCGTCGATCCACCGTTGACGAATCGCAGGATCTGCGAAGTCGCGTGCGGCGACAGGCGCTCGCGGCTGCATGCCGAGGCGGGTGAGCGCCGCGACGGCGCGGATCGCTTCGGTCGGAGCAAGGTCCACGACGAGGTCGATGTCCGCCGTCAAACGCGCGTAGCCGTGGAGAACCACCGCGAGGCCGCCCACGACCACGTAGCCGGCACGGGCCTGCTCGAGCTCTCGAAAGATCGAACCGAAAGCGCCCACTGCCAGCCTCTAGTACATCGTCCGTGAAGTTTCTTCGCGTAAGACGATGTACCGAGAGCATGGGTCTCGGTGAGCAAAGGTGGGGCCGAGCCTTGGTATGGAAACCGACCCTTCACTTGCGAGCGTCAGCGAGGGGCCGGTTTCCATACGCCGTACTAGCCGGATTGCTCACTGCGTCTGCGGCGCGCTGACGACCCGCGCGAGGCCGTCGACCAACCGGGGGATGTCGCGCTCGGCGACGGAGCAGAGCGCGACGCGGAGGGCGCCCGCTTGCGGCACGACGAAGATGCCGTCGCTCTTGAGGCGCTCGGCGGCGCCGCGGGCGTCGTCGGTGAAGACGGTGGTGAAGAAGCCGCCATCGTACCGCGGGTAGCGAAGGCCGGCCTTGGAGGCGAGGTCGTTGAACTTGGCGACGCGCCGCCCGAGGAGCTCGATGCAGCCGGCGCGCTCGCGATCGACGCGCGCGCGGCGCCCGCTGTCGAGGAGGATGTTCGCGATGGCCGCCATGCCGCCGGCGTTGATGTTCGACCAGGTGCCGCGGCACGAGTAGACGAGCGCGTTCTGGATGCGACGCCGCTCGTCGTCGTCGGGCACGACCGCGACGAGGGCGCCGACGCGCAGACCGTACTCGAGGAACGCCTTGGACGCGGACCACGCGAAGGTGAGGAGCGCCTTGTGTGCGATCGGGAGCAACGCGTCGAGCATGACGTCGAGCGGCTGCGCGCCGAACTTGGCGTAGGCGATGTCGAGGCAGAGCGAGACGGGCCCCTTGGCGGCGACGTCTTCGACCGCGGCGCGCACGCGTTTCCACTCGGCGTCGTCGAACGAGTAGCCGCTCGGGTTGTGGCAGGGTGAGTTGAGGAACACGAGAGCGCGGCCCTGCGCCGCCACCAAACGTGACAGCTCTGTATGGAACGCGTCGGTGTCGAGCGCGCCGGACGTCGTGAACATCCGGAACGTCGCGAGCTCGCGATCGGTCTCGTCGGCGAGCGTCTTGTAGGGGCCCCAATAGAACGAGCTGGTGAGGAGCGCCTGCCCCGGCTCGAGGAAGTTCGCGATCGCGTGCCGGAGCGCGCCCGTACCGCCCGGCGTCGCGACCGAAGCGACCGACTTGATGGCGGCGCGGTCGCCGAAGAGATCGAGCGAGACACCGCGCAGGAAGTCTGCGGAGCCGGCGATGGGCGCGTAGCCCGCGACGACGTGCGGCGGCAGCTCGCGTAACGCCTCGTTCACGCCGTCGAGGATGGCGAGGCGCCCCTCGTCATCGAGGAGCGAGCCCACCGTAGCGTTGACGATGCGCTCGCCGGCTTGCGCCCGTGCCCGCGCCTCGGTGTTGAGGGCGAATATGGGATCGTCGGCGGGGCGGTCTGTCCTCGACGGAATCAAAAACGACATCGATGCTTCAACACTCCGCAGTCGGACGGCACGAGTCAAGGAAAGACGTCGAGGTTTTGCTCGCGATTCACCGGTCAGGCCGAAACCGTGAGACGCTCGACCGATGCGATCTACCGGGGCTTTGCTTGTCGTGGGGTGTGGGCTCCTGGGGTGCGGCGCCGACGTCGAGGCCTCGTGCCTCCAGGCTTGCGAGAAGTCGAACGAGTGTGTCGAGACCCCGCAAGATTGCGGCGACGTCTGCGAGACGGCGGTGGAGGCCGCCGAGCAGACCGGTTGTCAGGGCGATACCGCACGGTTTTACGACTGCATCGCCTCCGAGGCGGAGTGCAGCTCGGACATCGGCGAGGACGTCTGCCAGGAGGAGTTCGGCGAGCTGATCTCGTGCCTCCTCGACTACTGCCTCGACAACCCGAGCGCCGAGGGCTGCAGCGGCGCGTTCGAGGACGACTGACCCGCCGGTCGGCGGATTGACGCGCTGCGTGCTGACTCGGTCGGGCCAGGTTGTCTTGGCGCCGCCACGCGTTAGGCTTCAGCCCATGTCGAAGAAGCTCCTCGCGCTGGCCCTCGCGTCGGTGGCCGGTCTCGTGCCCGGTGTCGCGGCTGCCGATCCGAACGACGCGTACGGCCCGCCGCCCGAGGGCATCGCGCCCGCAGGCTCGAGCTGGGACGTGCCCGGCGCCATCATCGTCGACGGTCAGGACTCGCTGTCCAGCGACGAGCTCGACGCGCTCCTCGCCGACGTGAGCGCGCGCTTCCCCGGGGTGTCGTTCTCGGCGACCGACTTCGACGACGACACGCGGATCAAGCTCGCGCGCGTCGCGCCCGGCGCGGCGGCAGCGGTGATCGACGCGTTCGACGACGACGGCCGGCTCGAGAACATCGAGCCGCTCTCGTGGGTGCGCGCCGAGTTCGTCCCCAACGACCCGCTCTACAAAGATCAATGGCACATGAAGCGCGCGGGGGCCGAGACCGCGTGGGACTACGGCACCGGCGTCGGCGTCACCGTCGCCGTGATCGACACCGGCATCGCGTGTGAGGACTACCAAGGCTTCATGAAGGGCACCGACCTCGCGAACACGCGCTGCGTCGGCGGTTGGAACCTCATCTGGGACAACGAGCACGCCAACGACGACCATGGCCACGGCACCCACGTGGCTGGCACCATCGCCCAGACGACCGACAACGCGGTCGGCGTCACGGGCCTCGCGTTCGGCTCTCGCCTCATGCCGGTCAAGGTCCTCGACAAGCGCGGCTGGGGCACGAACCTCGATGTCGCGAACGGTATTCGCTGGGCGGCCGACAACGGCGCGCAGGTCATCAACCTGAGCCTGGGCGGGCCGCAGAACTCGAAGGTCCTGCAAGACGCGGTCAAGCACGCGCGCGATCTCGGCGTGGTCGTCGTGGCGTCGGCCGGCAACAGCGGCGGCTCCGTGGGCTATCCGGGCGGCTCCGAGGGCGTCATCGGCGTCTCGGCCAGCGATCAGGGCGATAAGCTGGCGAGCTTCTCGTCGCGCGGCCCCGGCGTCGACATCGCCGCTCCGGGCGTCGACGTCGTGCAGCAGACGATCTGCCAAGAGGGCAAGAACAAGTGCGAGATCTACGCGTCGTGGCGCGGGACCTCGATGGCTTCGCCCCACGTCGCGGCCGCGGCCGCGCTCCTCGTCGGCGCGGGCGTCACCGACCCCGAGGACATCGAGCGCCGCCTCGAAGAGAGCGCGCGTGTCGTCGACCCCACCGACAACGGCAAGCGCCTCTTCGGCTCGGGCATCCTCGACGCCGGCGCCGCGCTGAGAAAGGTGGCGTTCGACTACGGGCTCGCGCGCCTCGGGTTCCTGCTCGGCCTCACCGCGCTCGTGACCTTGTGGGCGCGCAAGGCGGCGGGGGCCGGCGCGGCCGGTCCCAAGGGGCTCGGCTTCTGGGTCGCCGGCCTCGCGACCGGCCCCGGGCTCCTCTTCTTCGCTCCGCTCGTGCTCTCGCGCACCATGCTCCCCGTCGACATCCTCGCGCGGCCGATCGCCGACCTCGATCTCTACGTCGGCGCGGGGCTCCACCGCCTCTTGCCGCTCGCCACCGCGGCGGTCCCGTTCGCGCTGATGCTCGTCGGCTACCAGAGCCGTGTGCTCCGTCAGATCGCGGCTGGCGCAGGGGTCGGCACTGCGGCGTACCTCGCTTCGCTGCTCTTCTTCCGCGAAGCGTGGGCCCCGTTCGGCGGCGCGCTCTTCCTCGGTTGGTGCGCCGTCAACGCCGCCGCCAGCCTCCTCATCGCGCGGACCTGCCTCGCCGAAACCAAGTGATGGTGATAGGGTCGCCGCCCATGGCGCGGGCGACCCTGCTGTTGCTGAGCTTCGCGACGCTCTGTTCTGCCGTCGGCTGCGGCGGGAGCTCGAGCGAGACGCCGTTTCCGCCCGAGCCGCTCGACGTCAACCTCGAGGCCGAGGACATGGCCACGGCCGATCCCTACCGCGCCGCTCGCCCAGGGCCGCCCCGCCCGGCCGAGACCGGCGGGCCCAAGCCTGGGAGCCCGCCCTCGCCGAGCGCGGCCCCGTGACGCGGGGCAGGGCCAATCCGAGCGTGGGGGCACGGGCAATGAAAGTCCCGCTCGGCTAAGCTCGTTCTACGGGAAGGCACCTTGGCAGACCTCTACTCGAAGGTGACCCTGCGGCCCCGTTCGAAGCTCGAACGGCTCGTCGATCTCCTCGAGCCCGCGTGTGAGGTTCCGGCGCGTCCCAAGAACGGTCTCGCGACCCAGCTCGCCCTCTACTTCTTGCTGTGGGGCGAGGCGGCGCCGCACGCGGCGGCTCAGACGGTCAAGACCTGGCTCTCGCCCGATGGCCAGCTCGACGGCGGCCAGCTCGCGGCGGGGCCGCGCGATATCGTCGCTTCGCTCTGCAACGAGGCTCGCATCGACGAGGTGGTCGCGGCGCTCCAAGCGGTCGGTCGGTTGGCCGGCGACGGGCTCGAGGGGGTGGCGCGGCGCGATCCGGAGGACGCTCGCCGAAAGCTCGCGACCCTCCCTCGCCTCACCGCCGATCAGGCCGACTTCATCCTGCTGGCCAGTGGCGTCGTGTCGACGGTGGCCCCGAGCGCAGCCGCGCTCCGCGTCGTGAGCCGCGTCGGCTACCCCGGCACCAGCTACGCCTCGCTCGCCCGCGCGCTCGATGCCGAGCTACCCGAAGGCGATCAGCAAGAGGTCGCGTGGCGCGCACACCACGTGCTCAAGCACCACGGGCTCAAGGTCTGCAAAGAGACGCCCGCGTGCGGCAGCTGTCGCGCCAAGCCCGGGTGCGCCTACGCCGGCGAGGGCGACGACCCCGCCGCTCGGCTC
>CALKVR010000830.1 GCA_938004815.1 uncultured Polyangiaceae bacterium
CGCCTCGAGCGCCTCGAGGTAGCCGCGGGCCGGCTTGGGCGCGTCGGCCAGCCGCTCGCTCGCGACCAGGCCGAACGCGACGTCCGACAGGTCCTCCTCTGCAACCGGGGTGACGCCGCGCCACACCAGGTACAGCGACTCGTCGTCGAGGTCGGCGAACAGCGTGTCGAGCTTCATCGCGACCTCGCGCGCGCTTCCATCGACGTCGCGCACGAACACGCGCACGCGAACCCCCGGCAGCTTCGCGGTGAGCTTGGCGCGCGCGGGGTGCAGGTTCTCGAAGGCGATCTCTTCGTCGCCGCGAAGGTAGCCGTCGAGCTGCTGATCGGGCGGCGCCGCGTTGAAGTACGTCCAATCCATGTCGGTCGCGAAGCAGGGGGCGCGCGTCTCGAGCCACTCGCGGTCGTACTTCGTCCCCAGCTTGCGCCGGCGGAACGGCCAGGTGGGGCTCAGCGGGCCGAAGCCGGCCGGCAGCCCGCCCCGCTCCTCGGCTCCATTCGCGTAAAGCACATTGGCGAGCTGCTGGCTCGGCATCACGCGCGACCGCAACGATCGGGGCGGTTGGTAGAGCGCCTCGGCCGCGTCGTCGACGTGCTCGACGTGCCCCTTGCCGATTGGGTTGTCGGCGAAGCCCGGCCCCCCGTACGCATGGGCGAAATCGATCGGCATCGTGCCGATTGGCTTGGGCTCGGTGTGCTTGCCGCCCCCAGCTCGATCGACCCACACCCGCGGGCCCACCACGCGGAGCGTCTTTTTCCAATCGCCGACGCGAAACGTCACGTCGCAGCTGGTGTCGGTCGCGCGCGGCGGGTGACACGTGGCGCGGAGCAAGACGTCGGCCTTCGGCTTGAAGTCGACGAGATCGCTCGGGTAGAGGACCTCACCCTCCTGGTCTTCGTCGCCCTCTTCGTAGCGATCGCCCGTCAGGCTGCCCTGCCCTAGGGTCAGGCGAGCGTCGTCGAGATCGTCGGCTGCGTCGGGGCTCTCTCGCCGCGTCCGCGTGACGAGCTCCTCGGAGATCTCGTCGCTCTTCACGAGCGCGACCGCCGCGCCGGGGGGGAGCCGGTAGCGGCCGCGCACGATCCACGTCATCTCGGGCTTGCCGGGATGCCGCAAGCACGAGCGGTACCCGCACCGGAGCCCCGTGTCGGTCTGGATCCGAATGGTCATGGCCCGACGCTCAGAGCTGCCGGACCAGGTGTCGCGTGGTCTTGGTCAGCCCGCAGTGTCTGGCGCTGAGGACGGCCTTGGCCTCGTTGATGCGAGCCTCTTGCTTCTCGAGGTGGGCCGCGACCTCTTTCAAGCCGACCTCGTTGCCATTCAACGTGACCTTCTCTTCGGTCAGATCGAACTGCCATTTCTTCGGCCAGCTCCCGTCGACCTTGGTGCCCAAGCTGAACGAAGCAATGGCGCCCACGTTGATCTGCTCCTCGGTCGACAGATAGATCTCGCAACGATTGGCGAGGCCGATCGTCGTGCTCGACCCGAGAAACAGCTGCAGGAACGACCCCTCGAAGCGCTCCATGAACCCGCCGGAGCCGAGGAGGTGCCACGTCTCCTGGTAGTACTTGCCGACGCCGTGCATCGTCGTCTCGGTGTGATGCCCGCCGTCATAGACATTGCGCTCCTCGTGCTTGCCGGCGAAGTGGCTCTGGGCTTTGCTGTCGCCGGTCACGTAGGTGTACGAGCTGACCGACTTGGCCCATGTCGACTCGTAGATCTCGGGCTGCTGGAGCTTGGGGGGGACGTCGTCCTCGATGTCCCATTTGGTCGGGTACGCGTAGGAGTCGAGCGCGTCGCTGAACGTGGCGACGTCTTTGGTCGCCGTGTACGCCGTCGTATCGCCGACGAACGTCTCGGGGCTCCCGTTGTCGGCCTGCGAGGCCACGCTCAGCCCCGTGGTCGTCTCGCCGGGCGACCCCACGACGCTGATCATGCGATCGCCGTAGAACTCCTCACGCTTCGTGCCGTGAAAACGCTCGACGGTGTTGCCGTTGACGATCTGCTCGACGACCTTCCAGCCCTTCGTGCCCGGCGACGCGGGCACGTCGCGCCAGGTGATGCTGGTCGTGTTCCCCGGTGCCTCGTCGGAGGCGATCGTGATCCCACCGGACATCTCGAAGCTCGCGACGCCGGTCCCTCGCCCGAGCGTGACGACCTTGTAGTTGCCGCCGATGATCTCGATCTTGTCGCCGCGTGTCGTGGTGATGCGGTGGCCGTCGGTGTGATCGCGCCAGCCCACGTACTCGGGGATGAGCTCGGTGACCTTGAGGTTGCGGCCGGCGCCCGACGTCGCGGCCGTCGCGCTCGGCGCGCTGAAGGCATCCGCCGCGCGCGCGGCCGTCTCGTTGGGCGGCGTCCCGTGGGCGTGGAAGCTGCCGCCCGTCTCGCGCAGGCGGGTGTCGTCGATGAACCCGCCGAAGAACGCGAGCAGGTCTTCTCCGCTGCGGGCGGGCGGCGCGACCGCAGCCGACTGGAGCCCGGACGCGCTCCAGCTCGGCTGGCCCCCCGTCGTCGGCGACCAGCCGGGCGCGTCGTCGCCCGATCGGCCCATCCCGCGCCCGAGGTTGAGGTACGTGTCCTTGTGCGCCTGGTAGAGGCTCTGGCCCGAGTTTTCGTAGCTCGGGATCTTCAGCAGCAGGTACTTGCCCGCGCTGCCATGACCGATGAAGTCGTCGTCGCCTACCGTCGCGTCTTCGTTCGTCGCCATCGCGGGCCCTCGCCGAGGTATGGGAG